>DUDC01000187.1 GCA_012959465.1 Planctomycetaceae bacterium | reverse complement strand
AGGGCAAAGGTCTCGCGTCGACTTTGGTGTGATCGCGCAAGCTTCCAGGCTGCGGTTTGTCGTCACGAATCCAAACGCAAACAGGCTGCGCTGACTTTGACAAGCCACTAGCCATCGTCCGCTTGGTTCGGCGGTTTCGAAGTCACCATCAAAGCAACGGCTCCCCCAACGACCAAGACGAGACCAAAAATGGCGGTAACAAGGATTCTCCGCGACACAATCGACGCGATGGCGGTCGGACGGGCGACCTCGGGAACGGACTCTGGATCGGGAATAAACCAACGGGCGAAACGATAGTCTGGACTCTCCAAATCGACCGTTGCAGTAGTTGCCAATCGGCGAAATTCCAAACCGGCCTTCAAGGCAATATCGGCGGTTAACAACCCGAACCCACCAGCAAGCGAGCCAACGTAGTTTTCACAAGTCCACCTCCGTTTACGGACGCGTAGTGCGAGTTCCTTCTGGTCGCAGCTCAGCGGCCATTCTCAAGAATAAGTGCTCGATACACCATCTTGCCCGGTGCGACGAGGAATGAGTCCCCTTGAGGGCCAAATCGGTTTCCAGCAGCCAACGATAAAGTTTGCCAGCGCGCGTCCGCCCCAATTGAATCAATTGCTTTTCACTGCGTCGGATGGCACCTGGTGGCCAATCACGCACCCCCGCTTCGACCAGGGCATCGCCTAGTCGCATCGAGTGTTGGCGCGCTTGAGCGTGTTGAAAGATGCGTGTCGTCGCCGCAAGCCTGCGGAGTATGAACGATACTTGGGCAAAAACTCCAATCGGATGTTCTCCGGCCTGCAGCAGATGATCCCATTGCACAAGGGCCTCGGCCGTATCACCGTCCAACGCCGAGGCGACCATATCCCAGGCCGTCATCGTGTTCCAACCTCCCACTGCCGTTTCAACCAATTCGGCGTCGACCTTCTTATCTGACGTGCAGACCGCCAACTTAGCGAGATTCTGGTCGAGAATGCCAAACTCGACGCCGGTCAACTCGAGTAGCAGGCGAGCTGCCTCACTCGACAATTGCACATCGTACGTCTCGCTTGCGCGACTCCGCAACCAGGCGAGGACTCGTTTGGTATCGACCGACTTGCCACGTGACGGAGCCCGGCAATCGATCGTCAATCCGTGTTTGACCACGGCTTTGGCCAGTAGTGTATTAGACGGCCAAGACTTCGAAATAAGGACCAAGATGCCCTTGTTTCGTCCGCTGGCGACACGATCCTCGAGCTCTCCTCGATAGCGACTGACGAATTTGTCCGCCGACGTGACAACAGCCAAACGCGCCGCGCCGCCAAACAGTGATCGGGTCGCCAATTCATCTCGGACGTCTCGCCATTCGGCCGTTTCGTCGAAACGCGAGTACGGCACATCGTCGCCCGCAAAGTAGAGTTCCACAATCCGCTGGAGAGCCTGTTGTTCAAGAAACGACTCGCCTCCAAAGAGGACGATCGACGGCCGCAAATCGTCGACAGTTGACGAGTCCAGAAAGTCGAGCACATTTGTCTTTGACATCGTCGATGAAATCCGAAATCCGAATGTCGATTACCGCTCGGCGAAACGCCCGCAGGGGGATGAAGGCCAGCATCTTGACCTAAATAAGAGGTAAATGAAAGGACTATCCTGACAGGATCAGCCGCAAATCAATCAACTGCAACGGCCTTCCAGTCGATGGGCTCGCCACCGTCGATGGTGGCCATCGCGGTGATCGCCTCGGCCGGAGCGTCCAAACGCAATGTGCGGACTTCACCCGCCGCGGTTAACACCTGCGGCCCCCGCGGACTCTGGCTGGCGAATGAATGCCCGGACGAACCATTGATTTGCGGTTCAAGTCGGGCAAGACGGATATCTCGCGGCTCGAGCCATGAGAATCCGTAGGATATCGTCTCGGCCACTAGGACAGTGTCCGCCAGATCGTCGAGAATCTCTTCAGCCTTCCGTGAGCCTTTGATTGGGAACGCGCTACCTTTTCCCGTGATCACATAGAAACTCGGTTCGCCGTTGGCGATGGCGGCTGTGTCATAGGCGCTGGCATACTCCTGGGGCATTTCGAATGCGAGCAGGCTATTCTGCTCGCTGTCCCATGGCTGGTCCAAATCGTATCGTCGATACAGCTCGCTGTAGCCCAACTGAGGCAGGATCAGAACACGCCAACTATGCAGCGGTTTTCCGTTGGCGTCGTAGGTCGTTGCCGGAGGAAACGAACCGTAGGCGTCGTGATATGAACGCAGTGCCAGGCCGATTTGGAGTAGTCGTTGCCGAGTGCGATCGTGTACCGCCTGTTCACGTTGTTGGTAAACCTGCGGAACGACCACGATATAGATCAGCGTGCCGACGGTTCCAAAAAAAACCAATCCCGCCAGCAGAAGCAACAATGCCAGCCCGCTGGCATTTTGGTTCGCATCTTCCGGATTGGCCGAATCTTCAATTTGGGGACGTGCCACAAAGACCTGTTTGCCACAACGTACGCACGGCCCCACCTGCCCGGCAAACGAGTCGGCGACCTTTGTTTCCGCTTGACAATTTGGACAGGTGAAAACGAACGCCATGGATCCAACCGGTGAGAGCTTACTTTGGCAACAAAATGCGGGGAGCGTTCGGGCAAGCGCGGTTCGACCCGAACCACTCGTATCCGTCTCGCGTACCATAGGTTACACAACGAAGCCCTCACCTGCCCACGCGGCATCGAGCTGGAAAGGTGGGGCGGGAATCCGGTTACCCGCTGGGATTTTCGAGGCCATTTCTCGAAAATCACAGTGTCCACGATGGAAAAGTGTGACCATTCTGCAGGGATCCGGCAAAATATCCGCCCGACGCGAGGTCCGGCCGAAGCACTTCGTGCAGTTTATTATCGGTCGTGGTAGACTCGCTCTCCATGGTGTTGCGCGAAGTTATGACTGTTGTGAATTCTGGACGACCATTGACCATTGTGCATAATAGGGAGTGCGTGTCGGTCGCCCGGAAATATCAGCCTCATCACTCTGCTTCTCATGCCACCTGATCTCATCGAGTACCTTCAACAGCCGCTACCCCAGGCGGTGATCTGGACGACCATTTTAGTGATGGCAACGATCATTGGGGGCTTCGTTGTGCAAAAGTTTCGGGGTCAATCCGACAACGACCGGCTGACCCCCAACGAACTACTGACGAATTTCCGAGAAATGAATCAGGAGGGTGACATTGAGGACGCAGAATTCCGAACAATTAAGACTGTCCTTGGTCCAAAGCTGATTGAGCCTAGCCAAGAACAGTCAAAGAGTACTGGTAAAAACGACTGACAACATCGTTCCGTCTCGGCATAGTCCGGTCGGATCTGCGAGTTGCCTGTATTTTACCCTACCTCCGGTCTGGGAGGCCGCGAGAACACGAACTGACGAAACCACACGATGCTCGACGATAGCGGAATGGGATGCCCTGGTGGCCGTAGGCCCCTCGAGCTACATCTGGGATGAAATTGTCGTGTGCTGGCACCTGCCGGCAGACGATTTGAAAGGAGTTACCATGCCGTCGGGTAAAGATCTGAGCGGTAGGAAGGGAAGCGGAACGACGAAGAAGAATGCGTTCTGCTCTTTCTGCCGCAAAAGTTATCGGGACGTTGGACCGCTGGTCGAAGGCCCCGGTGACGTATACATCTGTGGAGAGTGCATCGAACTGTGCCAGTCGATATTGGAACAGGAGCAAAAGCGAAGAGGCGGACCGAAACAGTTATTTGGTGAAATCCATACACCGCGGGAGATTGTCGAAGGCCTCGATCAATATGTAATCGGCCAGTATGGAGCAAAGAAAGTGCTGGCGGTCGCAGTTCACAATCATTACAAGCGATTGGCTCTCGGTTGGGAAGACTCGTCGATCGACATCGAGAAATCGAATATCCTGTTGGTCGGTCCAACAGGCTGTGGAAAAACACTACTGGCCAGAACGTTGGCCCGGATGTTGAACGTCCCCTTCGCCATCGGCGACGCGACCACACTGACCGAAGCCGGCTACGTTGGCGAAGACGTTGAGAACCTGCTGCTAAAACTGCTCCACGCGGCGGACTTCGACGTCGAAGCCGCACAACGAGGCGTGTTGTACATCGATGAAATCGACAAGATCGGTAAGACGAGTCAAAATGTGTCGATCACTCGAGACGTATCGGGCGAGGGAGTTCAACAGGCCTTATTAAAGATGCTCGAAGGCACGATCGCCAACGTTCCACCACAGGGCGGGCGGAAGCATCCCGAGCAACAATTCATCCCGATGGACACGACCAATATCCTCTTCATCTGCGGCGGCACGTTCGTCGGAATCGAGGATATTGTCCGAAAGAGGCTCGGTCGACGAACCATCGGGTTTGGCCAGGAAAGCCTTCACGTCGAAGCAGATTTGGCGGAGTTGCTGCCTCAAGTCAACACCGACGACATCTTGGAATTCGGTTTGATTCCGGAATTGGTCGGACGCTTACCTGTCCTCTCCGCACTATCTCCATTGAGTGAATCGGGGCTGGTCAAAGTGCTGACTGAACCGCGAAACTCGCTGATTAAACAGTACGAGTGCCTGTTTGAAATGGAAAACAGCGAGGTCCGATTTACCGAGGACGCCCTGGCGGCAATCGCATGCCGAGCACACGCTCGTGGCACAGGAGCCCGTGGCTTGCGTTCCATCATTGAAGACGTAATGCTCGATATCATGTACGAATTGCCCGACGAGGAAGACGGGGCCATCTACACGGTAAACGCCGGAGTCGTGCAGGGCAGCGAGAAACTGTTCAAATTGCCAAAGTCGAAGAGCGCATAACAGCTCTCCGTGAAACTTGGTCATGAAATAGACACCGTACTCAGACCGGTCTGAGTACGGTGTTTTTCTTTAGCCGTCCAATCACGGAGGTTACTGGATATTATCGCTGATCTAGCCACGATCCGAATCTCTGCGACAATCTGTGATATTCTCACGCCCCACCGCAATCACGGATTGCCAATCCAGCCGAGGACCGAATGAGCACAACGTGGCTTGCTGAACGTAGCTTAGGATTCGACAGCAGCGGTATTCGCAAGGTTTTTGACCTGGCCGCTCGAATGGAAAATCCAATCAACCTATCGATCGGCCAACCCGACTTCGAAGTGCCGAAAGAGGTCCGCGAGGCGTACGTAGACGCGGCCCAGTCCGGCAAGAACGGCTACGCATTGACACAGGGAATGCCCGTGTTGCTGGAGAAGCTCCAGGCGCAGATCGATCAAGAATATGGAGCCGGGAACCGTGAGGCATTCGTCTGTTCAGGTACCAGCGGCGGCTTGGTCTTGGCGTTGTTGACCTTGGTCAATCCTGGGGAAGAGGTGATCATTTTTGATCCCTACTTCGTTATGTACACCTCGTTGGTAAAGCTGGTTGGTGGTCAACCGGTATTGATCGACACCTATCCTGACTTTCGCCTCGACGTTGATAAGGTCGCCGCGGCAATCACATCGCGAACGAAAATGATCATTGTCAACAGCCCGGCCAATCCGACCGGAGTCTGCGCCTCGACCGAGGAGCTGCGAGGACTGGCGGAACTCGCTGCAAAAAACAACGTGGTGTTGGTATCGGATGAAATCTATCGCGAATTTGTCTTTGATGAACCATTTTGTTCACCGGCGGTGTTCAACCCGCAAACGCTGGTTATCGATGGCTTTTCGAAGAGTCATGCGATGACGGGCTGGCGTTTGGGCTTCGTCCATGGCCCACCGTCAGTTATCGAAGCGATGGTCAAAGTCCAACAATTCACTTTTGTCTGCGCTCCACAGCCGGCTCAATGGGCGGGGGCGGCCGCCATGGATTACGACGTTCAAAGCCATGTGACTCAATACCGTGAACGGCGTGACATGATGCTAGACGGCCTGGCCGGCCACTATGAAATCGCGCGGCCGGGAGGCGCTTTTTACCTGTTTCCCCGTGCGCCTTGGGGCACTGGAACGGAATTCGTCGAACGGGCAATTGACGAGAATTTACTAATGATCCCGGGCGGAATTTTCAGCGAACGCGACACCCACTTCCGCATCTCGTACGCGGCATCCCCAGAAACTCTTGAGCGGGGCATTGAGGTGCTGCAGCGGATTGCAACGCGATAGTTCAAACGATCGACACCATAAGCGATGATCTTCGATTCACCACGAGCTAGCATGTGAAACTGGAGGGTCGATTGACAACCGACCGGGTGGCGATACGATGGCGCAAGCGGTTTTTACTCTGATCGCATATTCCGTTCCTAAAGTCTCGTTACTCGAAAACCAGACAGGTTCCAAATGATTGGGGCCGACCCGCAAGGAGGTACGACCCATGACCCAGCTTATCGACGCCCGTGAAGGCACCATTACCCCGGAAATGGAATACGTCGCAAAGCGTGAGCAATTGTCGCCAGAAATAGTGCGAGATGAAGTCGCGGCCGGCCGGATGGTTATCCCCGCGAATAAAGTGCACCTGGAGGGTCGACTAGAGCCGATGGCTATTGGGGTCGCGGCTACCTGCAAAATCAACGCCAATATCGGCAACTCGGCCGTTACCAGCGACGGCCGCACGGAATTGGAAAAGCTGCACACCTCGGTCCACTACGGCGCTGATACCGTCATGGATTTGTCGACCGGTAACGACATCGACGAGATTCGCCGTGCGATCATTGAGGCTTCACCAGTACCCATCGGAACGGTGCCAATCTACCAAATGCTCGAAGAGTTGGGTGGGAACATCGAGGACATGCGTCCGCAACATTTTTTGGACATGGTGGAACATCAGGCGAAACAGGGTGTGGACTACATGACGGTCCACTGCGGCGTGTTGATGGAGCATCTTCATCTGACGACCGAGCGGGTCACGGGCATCGTCAGCCGCGGTGGTTCATTGATCGCCAAGTGGATGATGACGCATCGAAAACAAAATCCGCTCTACGAACATTACGACGACCTTTGTGACATCATGCGAGAGTACGACGTGACATGGAGTCTGGGTGACGGTTTGCGGCCCGGTTGCATTGCGGACGCCAGCGACGCAGCTCAGTTCGCGGAACTCGATACGATGGGCGAACTTGTTCAGCGGGGCTGGGACAACGGCACTCAAGTGATGGTGGAAGGGCCGGGCCATATCCCGATGGACCAGATTGACATGAATGTCAAACGTCAAATCGAAGTCTGCCTGGGCGCTCCATTCTATCTATTGGGACCTTTGGTGACCGATATTGCGCCTGGATACGATCACATCACCAGCGCTATCGGAGCGGCAATGGCAGGCTGGAGTGGTGCGGCAATGTTGTGTTACGTAACGCCGAAAGAGCATTTGGGATTGCCGAATAACGAGGACGTGAAGCAGGGCGTGATCGCGTACAAGATCGCGGCGCACGCGGCCGACTTGGCAAGAAAACGACCCGGTGCACAAAAACGTGATGACGCGTTGAGCAAAGCCCGTTTCGAGTTTGATTGGAACGAGCAGTTTCGCTTGTCGTTGGACCCGGAAACTGCCCAGCGGTATCACGATGAAACGCTGCCGCAGGACACCTTCAAGAGCGCTCATTTCTGTAGCATGTGTGGCCCCAAGTACTGCTCCATGAAAATCACGGAAGAGATTCGGGAGATGTCAAAAGATGGAGAGTTGGTCAATCTTCAGGGATTCGATGCGGAATAACGTGTCGGGCCTGACTTAAGGGCGACGATCTGTATGTTGGACGCCCTTTCTTGATGACGAGGTGTGCTTCGAAGGCCGCCTCACCGACTTCTCCGGCAAAGGACATTCGTGTCACAGGAATCCGCTCTATCTGCCGATGCGCCAGCCCATGGCGAGGTGAAACCGAACGCCGAACTGGCGCGAGATCGCGGATTCGTGGCCCACGTTGTCACTCAGTTCCTGGGAGCATTCAACGACAACGTCTTTAAACAGATCTTGCTCTTGATGTTCGTGGCCATTCCCACGGCGAATGGCGACGCGGATATGCAATGGGTTGCAACCTTCTTTTTCGCGTTGCCGTTCATTCTCTTTTCCGGATTTGCGGGCTACCTTTCGGATCGTCACAGCAAACGACGTGTCATCATTGCTAGCAAGTTGGCCGAGGTCGGCGTTATGGCGATTGGCATGGGCGGATTCATTATCTATGGCCAGACCGGCCTCACCATGGGTCTGGTGATTTGCCTGGCAGCCATCCTGTTCTTGATGGGCGCGCAGAGCGCCTTTTTCGGACCAGGAAAATACGGCATCTTGCCGGAGATGATGAAGCCTCATCTGCTCCCCGCGGCCAACGGTTTTGTGTTGATGACCACGTTCTTGGCGATTATTTTTGGAACCGCACTCGCCGGTGAACTACTCCAATCGCTGCGCAATCAACTTTGGATTGCCGGTCTGGTTTGCGTTGGGATCGGACTCGCTGGGACTGCAACGTCATGCATGTTGCGTCCCGTGAGGCCCGCTTTTCCAAAACTAAAACTGAACATCTCGCATTTCGGGATCCCACGAGAAGTGCGCAGTTATCTCAAGAACGACCGGCCACTCTTTCACGCGATTGTCGTCTCCTCGTTGTTTTGGATGGCGGCGTCACTTGTCGTCATGACCGTCAACGCATTTGGCAAGGAACAACTCGGCTTGGATAACCGCTGGACGGCAAGGTTGAATGCCAGCGTGAGTATCGGTATCGCCGCGGGAAGTTTCATTGCTGGCACTATTTCGAAAAGCCGTTTTCACACCGGGGTGATGAAGACGGGTGCCTGGGGACTGGCCATATGTCTGGTGCTGCTGGCGCCACCAGGTTGGAATAGCGAGCACCTGCTCGGCTTCCGCCTTTCTATCGTTGCGCTCATTGCTTTGGGAATGTTCACCGGAATGTTCGCTGTACCGCTGCAAGTGTTCATACAGACGAGCCCCCCTCAAGAAATCAGGGGACGCACGCTGGCAACACAAAATCTGCTCAACTGGATCGGCATCATGCTCTCCGCCGCTATCTATGTGGCGACCGGTCGGTTGCTCGATTTGGTCGGCCTGCCGCCCAGCATGGTATTCGCTACCACCGCGTTGATCATGGGAAGCATCGCCCTGTTCTACCGGCCCGTTGATGCAAATCTGGCTACTGGCGAGACCGGATAAAGGGCAGACTGCCTCCGCCTGGTCGAGCCGGTGTGGAAGAATTTCATTCGGTGCGGTATTGTGTGCGAAGGTGCCGCGGTTTCAATTCGCCCCCAAAGACCGATCTACTCACAACTCACGTAAGAGGACGTCCATGCTTGGTGCCACGTTGAATCCAAACGCCTACATCGACCGGCTACGCGGAGAACTCGATGCTATTGACCGCGGGGCGATGGAACGTTGGGCCAATTCTGTCTACGAGCGTTGGGAAAAAGGACGGTTCGTCTATGTGATTGGGAACGGCGGTTCCGGGACAACAGCCAGCCACATGAGCGAGGATCTTGGCAAAAGTTCCTTGAGAGAATCCGACCTACATGACGAGTCGAAGAAGCGACTCAAAGTCCTCAGCCTCACCGACAATGCCGGGTGGTTAATGGCCGTTGGTAACGACTTGGCCTACGACCAAATCTTCGTTCAGCAGTTGATGAACTACGGCGAACCAGGTGACTTGTTGATCGCCATCAGTGGGTCTGGAAACAGCCCCAATATACTCAAGGCCGTCGATTGGGCGAATCGCCACGGCGTGGCAACGTTCGGCCTCACTGGATATTCCGGCGGACAATTGCTGGGAATGCAACAAGACGGACTACACGTAGCACTGGATGATATGGGGATGGTCGAGAGCATCCACTTGTCACTCTTTCACTGGGTGCTAAATGACGTTTTCGCGCGGATCAACTTGGAAGGCCGCTACAGTTAGCACACTCTTGGCGTCACACCATGTTCGCAGCAATTGAAATCGGTGGCACGAAACTCCAGCTGGGCCTGCACTGCGGCGAAACAGCCGATGGCCGCTGGGTACCTTGGCACGACTTTCGACGTCGTGACGTAGATCCCGACTCCGCTGCAGAGGGCATTCGCTCACAGATTATTGAAGTCTTGTCCGATTGGCAGAACGATGGCATTCCGATCGACGCCATTGGCGTTGGTTTTGGCGGGCCGGTGAATAACGGTCGTGTGATCACCAGTCACCAGATTTCCGGATGGGACGATTTCCCCTTAGCCGCGTGGCTTACCGAGACGTTCGACGTTGCGACAACCGACGTGGCCAACGATTGTGATACGGCTGCGTTGGCCGAAGCAACACACGGAGTAGGGCAGGGGAGCCGTACCGTTTTCTTTGTGACTGTGGGCACGGGCGTGGGCGGTGGCTTGGTGATTGATGGATTGGTTCATGGCGGACAACCCGCAGCCGGCGAGATCGGGCATCTCCGCCCCGGCCTTCTGGCGGCAACCGCCAGGGAAACGGTGGAGTCGGTTTCCAGTGGCTGGGGAATTGCCAACACAGCGAGAAACCGCCTCCGCCGCGGCGGTGCGGAAACCGATTCAGAGCGGCAGATCTTGACGCGCGCCGGCTCCATCGACGCGGTTGATGCGCGGCTTCTCGCCGAATTGGCCATGTCGGGAAATGATGTGGCTCGCGAGGCTATCGAGCTGGGCGTGCGGACCCTCGGCTGGGCCATTGCGCAAGTCGTCACACTCGTCAGTCCGAACGTCGTCGTACTTGGGGGTGGCGTCTCTCTTATGAACGAAGCCCTCTTTCTAAATCCACTCCGCCGGGCCGTCGAACAATACGTGTTTCCTCCCTTGAAGGAAAGCTATCGCCTGCTCCCGGCGGCGTTAGGCGAAGAGGTTGTGGTACGAGGTGCACTGACATTGGCCGGCCAAGCCGGAACAAGGAAATCGAGGCACAACGTCTGAGCAAAGGTCGTGTGACCAACGCTGCATGGCAAAACTTCACCCGCCTTGCAGTACAACCGAGCGATCCAGTAGACTGTGCCAGGTGTTGCTAAACTGCTTCTACATCGAGAGTTTCGACAATCGTGTCCCCGACAAATCACGCTTTCCAACGCTGCCTTTCGCCGGATTGCCGAGCAACATACGGCGTCGATGAGGTGCATTTTGGCTGCCCGAAATGCGGCGAGTCCTTGGATGTCGAGTACGACTGGGATCGCCTTCCGCTACCGGGAAAGTTGAGCGATTTTGAAGCGTACTGGACTCAGCGGCATGATCCCATCCGGTTCAGCGGCGTTTGGCGATTCCAGAGCCTGCTTCCATTTGCCGCAACGGAACATATCGTCACCGTGGGCGAAGGACAGACTCTACTCCAGAAAGCTGACTCGCTGCGCCCTTTCGTCGGGTTAGACGGCGGGGAACTGTATTTGCAATACGAAGGCATGAATCCCTCCGGGAGCTTCAAAGATAACGGGATGGCGGCTGCCTTCACTCACGCGCGAATGCTGGGAGCGAAACGCGCCGCATGTGCATCAACGGGGAACACGAGTGCATCGTTGTCGATGTACTGTGCGGTAACGAAACTGATGCGGGCCTTAATTTTCATCGGCACCGGCAAGATATCGTATGGAAAACTCGCGCAGGCGCTCGATTACGGCGCGTTAACGGTCCAAATTTCCGGCGACTTTGACGATGCGATGGCGCGCGTTCGCGAGGTCTGCCAACAGTTGGACATCTATTTGGTCAACAGCATCAACCCGTTTCGTCTAGAGGGTCAGAAGACGATCATGTATCGGGTCCTCGAGTCGCTGCGATGGACCGTTCCCGATTGGATTGTCGTGCCCGGCGGAAACCTGGGCAATTCGAGTGCGTTCGGCAAAGCGTTCATGGAGTTGAAACACCTGGGGCTTATCGACCGCATTCCCCGCTTGGCAATCATCAACGCCCGCGGCGCCAATACGCTGTATCAGTTGTTCGAACAAGAAGGTGTTCGCTGGAACGAAGGACGTTGGCAGCGGCCGACGGTCGAGGGATATTTCGAAGAGATGGATGCCCAACAGCGAAAAGCATCGACCATTGCCAGTGCGATTGAGATTAATCGCCCCGTTAATTTCACGAAGTGTCTCCGCGCATTGGAGGTTTGCGATGGGGTGGTGCGTGAAGTAAATGATCAAGAGATCCTCGATGCCAAAGCAAAGGTAGGCGCCGGCGGCATGGGTTGCGAGCCGGCAAGTGCTGCGAGTATCGCGGGCACAAAGAAGTTAGTCGAAGAGGGCATTATCGGCAGCGACGAACAAGTCGTCTGCATCTTGACGGGCCACTTGCTCAAGGACCCCACCTCGACGATCGCGTATCATACAACCGATCAGGACGAATTCAACGAAGTGCTGGGCAAACGAGGCGTCACGCGAGCATCCTTCGCTAACCGTGCCATCGCGGTGCCCAACGAACTCGATCAGATCATTCGTGCAATTCAACTTTACGGATAATCCGGACTCCATCGAACGAAACGACTCGTAGCGGGGAGAGTTGAACATTGACCGGCACCAGAACACAGCAGTCATTGCTGAAATGGTCGTTGATTTTCAGTTTCGGCCTGGAGGCGTTAACGCTGCTGTGCCGCCTCGTTTCGAGTAGCACAGGCGCCGCGTTTGCGGAGAAATATGGTGTACCCGGCTGGTTGCGGATTCACCATTTCTGGTGGGGCCTGCTGCTAATTGGAGCAAGCAGTTGTTTCTCGCGATATTCCCGCACGAGGTTTTGGATTCTCTCGTTCGGTATCGGCGTGTTCTTTAGCGATTGGCTCCACCATCTTGTTTTTAGCCCTATCTTCTACGGCAACATGAGCTGGCATTGGCCGTAGGACATTGTGGTCCGGTTTTGGCGGTGCGAATCTCACCGCCCAGCCCCAGTGGAGCAAAAGATCGCTCTTCCATCGCTAACACTCGGGCTACGAACTACCGAGGCCAGCAGTTCATCCAATGACTGGAAAGTGCCCCAGACACAAGGCGAGTGTCAGAAGGTATAATCTCGCGTTTGCACAAAACCTGCTTCGATGAGGAATACACTGCGATGGTCAAATTGGGAATCCACGGAGCGGGTGGCCGCATGGGCCAACGACTGGTCGCCTTGGCTGGAAAGGACGACGACCTGGACCTCGTCGTGGCTCTTGAGCACAAAGAGCACCCTCAACTCGGTGCCGATTCGGGTTTGGTGGCCGAGGGCGTCGCTAACCAATTACCTCTCGTCTGCGAATTAGACGGCCAACCGGACGTAATCATCGATTTTTCGGTCCCTCAAGCATGTGATAACATCCTCCATCTGGCTGCCCGCGAAAAAATACCGCTGGTCGTTGCGACCACAGGATTGACGGCCGAGCAACAAGAAAAACTGAAGCAGTCCAGTCAGCAGATCCCAATCGTCTGGGCGCCGAATATGAGCCTTGCCGTTAACTTGACGATGAAACTGGTAAGTCAAGCCGCCGCCGCCCTAAGCCGAGTAGCGTCTGGAGTTGACGTCGAAATAATCGATCGCCACCATCGTTTCAAGGAAGATTCACCCAGCGGCACGGCGTTGAGATTTGGTGAGTTGATCGCCTCGGAGATGGGGCAAACGGTGCACCAACACGGGCGACAGGGAATTCTCGGCCAACGTCCACGCAACGAAATCGGCTATCATGCGCTGCGAGTTGGCGATAACCCAGGCGAACACTCGATCGTTTTTGGCATGCTAGGCGAGATGATCGAGTTGACAGTCCGGTCGACCAATCGGGACTGTTACGCGATGGGTGCTTTGGAAGCCGCCAAGTTCGTCGCCGGAAAACCCGTGGGAATCTACTCCATGTTCGACGTACTCAACCTAAACTCGTAGTCGAATGGGGTGTGGTGTGGCCAAATGCGACGAGGGCTATCTTTGTGACGTCTGCGGCGAGGAGGTTGAACGGCTAACCGAAAGTGAATTGTATTTACGCTTTGTCGCCGGTTGGGTGGACGCCGAGACCTTGCACACAACGGCCGAGCGCCACATCCTTTGCAATCCGACGATCGCCCAATTCATCGTCTCGGATCACTTTTCCCACGTGGAAATCGACGGCCCATTTGACAAGCGACAGCTCGATCCAGCTTACGTGAAAGAGCGAGAGAGGCTTCTGACAGCCGCTTGGCTCCGCCTCCGCGACATCGAGGGTAGCGAAGGAGATTCTCTATTGGACTACCCTTTGGAGGAGGTTCTCACCCGTCTACGAGAGGGTTGAGTACCGCACCAATAAGCTACTTTAAAACCCCCAATTATGTTGCAATCCTACGGGTTAATCTCAAAAAATAAGCTCCTAACCCGTTACGTACCATCACTTTAAAAATTACGTCGCCCGCGGGCCGCGCACCGTTTGACGAACGGTTGCCCATGACTAGAATAGATAGGCTCGGTCGATTTCGTCCGGGAACGGGTAGTCGGAAACACACCGGGTTAGCAACTCTTTTTGCTTGGCTTGGTGAGTGAGTGGACGTGAAGAGGTAACGACAATGAAGAAAACCGAGGCAAAGCCGTTTAAGGAAATGCTCCTTGCGCTCCTGGCTAGACTTCGCGGCGACGTGCGGAATATGGCCGACGCAGCATTGAATAAGACCCGTTCGGAAGCGAGTGGGGACTTGTCAACGATGCCAATCCACATGGCCGACATCGGAACGGACAACTACGAACAAGGCTTGACTCTATCGTTGTTGGAGTCCGAAGAAGTCGTGCTGGTGCAAGTCGAAGCTGCCCTTGAACGGATTGATAACGGCGTCTATGGTCTTTGTGTTGAATGCGAAGGGAAAGTCCCAAAAACGCGACTCAAAGCCATCCCCTACACGCCGTACTGTGTGAAGTGTGCCACCGAAATCCAAAAATAGCTCAGCCGCGATCCAAATAAACCGCGCGCTGTTTCTATTCCTCGCCGTATTCGGTTGTGCTGCTGACTTGGGCACAAAACACTGGATCTTCGCGTGGCGGGGAAGGCCACTTCCGAGCAACGAATGGTGGCTGTGGGAGCCCTACGTTGGCATCGAGACGGCACTCAATCGCGGTGCTTTGTTCGGCATGGGCCAGATGATTGGCCCAAGTGGGTTGGCGGTCATCTCTGTCCTGGCGGGAGGGGCGTTCTGCTGGTGGGGCCTGTTTGGCTCGGCATCCAAGGACCGAACGCTCAGCGTCACCCTCGGCGTAATACTCGGCGGGATCATTGGCAACCTCTACGACCGAATCGGCCTGTGGGGCGAACAGGCCGTCCGTGATTGGATCTTGTTCCGGTATGGCAATTACACTTGGCCTAACTTCAACATTGCGGATTGTCTGTTGGTATGTGGCGCAACGTCGTTCTTTTTCCTAGCGTTTCGCAGTAATGAAGACAGCGAAGCGGTGAAACTGGCTGACAAACGCTGAACAATTGCTCCGGCGTGAGTCGCAATTGAGCTGACCGACCGCAGATTGCAATCACCACGACCGACGCGAAACTCCCAGGCCCATCATGCCCGACTATAACGAAACTCAGATTGTTGCCCGCTTGCATGAGGCGACCATTATGGCTCGTCGCGCCGGTGAATTGACGCTGGAGTATTTCCAAAAGGGGGTTGCGATCGAGCATAAGGAAGATGGTTCGCCAGTGACCGTGGCCGATCGTGAAGCGGAGCAACTGCTACGGCGTGAGATTGCCAGGCTCTTTCCGAATGACGAGATCATCGGTGAGGAGTTTGCTGACGCGGCGGGTACAACCGGTTATCGCTGGATCCTCGACCCGATCGACGGCACCAAGTCGTTCATTTCCGGCGTGCCGCTTTACGGTACGTTAGTCGGTGTCGAATTCGGGGGCGATGCGGTTGTCGGCGTCGTCTTCATTCCGGGACTGGACGAGATGGTCTACGCCGCGACAGGTCAGGGGGCGTGGCACATCGTGAATGGCGCAGCGCCGACCCGGGCCAAAGTGAATGAGAATATCCAAGACCTTTCCGACGGCCTATTCGTGACCACACAACTCGACACTTTTGCCGCGCGAGGTGCCGAAGACGTGTACGTCGCCTTGGAGAAGCAAGCCTATATTACTCGCACATGGGGAGACTGCTACGGCTACGTCCTTGTCGCCACGGGTCGAGCCGCCGTGATGGTGGACCCGATCCTCAACGTCTGGGACGCGGCGGCTGTGAAACCGATCATAGTGGAATCCGGTGGAGCCTTCGTTGATTGGCAAGGAGCGTCAACGATCCGTAGCGGTGACGCGATTGGCACAACGCCGGGCCTGCTAAACCAAGTGTTAAAAATAACGAAGACAGCCGAGAAATAGGCCGTCGACCAGACTGCACGTTGGCTGGTTTTTTCTTGCCTTCCAACACGCCACCACGCTCTTGAGCCTCCCAATCTTAATCCCGATCTTGCAATGCAGATTCTATTGACAAATGACGATGGCTGGGACGCGCCGGGGCTAACGGCTTTGACGGAGGTGGCTCGGTCGCTTGGTGATGTGTTCATTCTGGCCCCCGATCGTCATTTGTCAGGGTGCAGCCATCAGACCACAACGTCTCAGTCATTGAAGCTGGTGGAGCGAGCCCCAAATCTGTATCACCTCAACGGTACTCCAGCCGATTGCGTTCGAGTTGCGATTCGCATGCTTCATCGGCACGTTGACTTGGTCCTTTCCGGAATCAATGACGGTGGCAACCTGGGGGTCGACATTTTCATGTCGGGCACGGTGGCTGCGGCCAGAGAGGCTGCGTTGATGGGCATTCCATCAATCGCGATTTCCCAGTATCGCCAGAGTGGCCACCAGGTCGATTGGCTGCGCAGTCAAGATTGGGCTCTTCGGGCGATCGACTCGATTCTCACGTCGGAGGGCGAAAGAGAATTCGGTCAGTTTTGGAATATCAACCTTCCGGATGCTCAAGTGGACCGATCGCCCCAACTCATTCAGTGCCGATTAGAACCCCACCCACTGGACGTTCAATATCGTCAAGACGGCGATGACCCGAGCGAGTGTCAGTTTGTCGGTACTTATCAGAACCGCGGTCAACATGCGGGCTCCGATGTGGCCGTTTGCTTCGGTGGCAACATAGCCATTACTCGTGTCTCGCTGGGCGAGAGTTTTCACAAGATGTCGTGAACCATCTGGAAGGCGCGGGTTAAACGCTCGATTTGCTCGTTGGATCCGGCCAAAACTGGGTGGTGAAGAATCATCGTAGAGTCGGCCGTCAATTGTGTTCCCCGTAGTTCCCCGCTGGCTAGACACCGGCGACCCAGCCGCCGCGCAAACCCGCGAAACCCCCTATCGGCCGCTACGCCATGCGATCGCAATCCGGCCACCCACTCTTGCACAGCTGACGACGGATCGCACTGGAAGGCAAGTTTGTAGTAAGCGGGCGCTCGATTCGTCGAACAGGTCGTGTCGACTGGCCGCAGGGACGATATGTCGCGGATTCCGGCAATCAAAGTTTTAACGTGCCGCTGACGATTTCGGTTGTGATCGGCAAGGACATCCAACTGAGGCAAGAGCACGGCCGCTTGAATTTCGCTGAGCGGAAAACGTTGATTGCCGCGGTCGTTATAGATGCGAATCCGTTGAGCGTGAAGCGGCTCGACTCCCAGTACGGCCCCACCACGTCCGGCGGTGAGCAGTTTGCTTCCTCCGAAACTGGTAACGGACAAACGCCCCCAGGAACCGGCCGAGCGACTGTCGACCATGGCACCTGGACATTGGCAAAAGTCCTCGATGATGTCGACGCCGTGCTTGTCGGCGACCGATATGATGTCGCACATCGGAGCAAGTCCACCATGTAGATGTGAGACAATCGCGGCTTTGGGTGAAAACTCCTGGATCGCTCTGTCCACCAGCTCTGCGGAAACAGTCCAGGTATGGGCGACCACATCGACGAGGACAGGGATCGCACCGACCGCTTCGATCGCGGAAAAGTTACCGGGAAAGTCATAGCCTGCCAACAGGACTCGATCGCCTTCCTTTAGTGCCAACGCGCGCAAGGCAAGTTCGACTGCGACGGTCCCTGAACTGCAACACTGCACCCACCGTCCGTCGTGCATCTCGGCCAGTTTCGATTCCAACTGGGAAACAAGTCCACCTTGATACTTACCCCACGAACCTGACTCCCAGGCGGAGACCAGCGCCTCTCGGATCCTCGGGTCGGACGGTGGCCAACCCGGCGGCCCATCGGGAAACAGGGCATCAGAAAAATCGACATTGGGATCAGGCATTGCAAGGCCAGTTAGTAAGGTCATTGGGAAGTTGCTTTGGCAACGCGTATAATAATCGGTTTTCCAATCGATTATTGCCAAAGTGGTGTCGAAATGCCGAACCGTGACAAGATTCGTTTTCTAATGGTGGGTGGATTTCTGGGAGCGGGAAAGACGACAGCGTTGGCTGCTCTTGCCCAGCGACTTACCGTGCAGAGCAATCGGGTCGCGCTCGTCACCAACGACCAGGCGTTCGATTTGGTCGATACACAGATCTTGCGACAAGGAGGATTCACTGTCGGCGAAGTACCTGGCGCATGTTTTTGTTGTAAGTTCGATGATCTCCTATCGACCATCGAAGAACTTGACGACAGGGAACATCCACAGGTTATTCTGGCTGAACCGGTGGGAAGTTGCACCGATTTGGTCGCCACAGTGATTGAACCGATGCGGCAGATTTATGGCCAACGTTTCGAACTCGGTCCGTTCACCGTCCTTCTCAAGCCGAGTCACGGCATGAAGATCTTGTCCGGTCGACCGGCAGGGTTTTCTCCCCAAGCGGCCTACATCTTCGAGAAGCAACTGGAGGAAGCGGACATCATCGGCATCAACAAGGTGGACCGCCTAAGTGACGATCAACGTCGCGACCTGCGAACTTTGGTCGCGGACCGTTTTCCCAAAAAACGGGTATTGGAGTTGAGTGGCCGTGACGGTACTGGCGTCGAAGAGTGGCTGGAGTTATTGTCGCAGGAACGTGTCGAAACGGAAGAGTTCATCGAGGTCGACTACGATACCTACGCCATCGGCGAAGCCGAGTTGGGCTGGCTCAACTGTCAGCTCATCGTCGAGGGCACGGTGAAGTTTGACCTCGACACCATCCTGGTGGCTTTGGCGGCAAAGATTGCCGATCGGCTGCGGGATGTCGACGCCGAAACAGCTCATCTAAAGGTCTTGGGCGAGGGAGGTGAGGCGTCAGGACTTGTCAACTTGGTCGATTCCAATCACGCACCCGAACTCTCCGTTGCAAGTCGCGCCTCGTGCGAGCGCGCTCATTTGGTGATCAATGCACGCGTGGCCACCGCCCCAGAAATCCTCGAACGTGAGCTGCGGGCAGCGGGGATGCAGTTGGCCGATGAACACAATCTTCACTTGGATTGGCGGAGTGTCCAGTGTTTCAAACCAGGGCGTCCCGTACCCACACATCGCATCACGGGCACGGCTTGACCCTAGGCGGCTCGGAACAAAGGGCAGGATTTTCACAATTCTGAGAAGAATGGCAAAGAACTGACTTTGTCGAACGAAGTACCAAGCGAGCAGCGTCACACTTGGCGTTTCAGGTTTACCATTTCAGAAATTCGCCGCTGAGGAGCAGCCGTATGTTTGGCAATCACACGTGGTTTCAAGACAGTCGTCTGCCCTGGGGAATCTCGCCGGTAAACTGGAAGGGTAAGATGTATTTTACCTTGTGGGCGGCTTTTATCGTCCTTCCCTTTCTAGCATTGTTAGGCGTCGATCGCCTGCCGGAATCGATCATTTGGTTGGTCTCGTCCAAGCTGTTCTGGTTTTGGGATGTCCGTCAAATCCACTCTGCTATGCATCCTGCCCCCGAGCCCGATGACGTCTTCGTCCATCCGCTCC
>DUDC01000186.1 GCA_012959465.1 Planctomycetaceae bacterium | reverse complement strand
CACAAGTCCTTCGAGACGGCCCTGCTGGCGTGTTCTCAGCTGATCTCGCCACCCTCGAGCGGCGGAATACGATTCCTGGAAGTCGGCTGTGGGATCGCCAAGACGCATGGCATGCAATCGGCGGGTTTCGATTTAAAAGACGAGTAAGTCGCTCTCGCCCGTAAGATCTTTCTCGAATGCACCTTTGATCAAGGCAACGCACTTGATTTCGATTACGGTGGCTATGACTTGGTCTATTATCACGTTCCCTTCAACGATGACTCGATGTTGTTTCAACTCGAGACTCGGATTCTATTGCAAATACCAGTCGGAAGCGTGCTATTCGTCACCCGATTTTCCGACGCGCTGCAACAGACAATCTACGAAAAAGACAATATCAAGCCATCGTTCCGTACGCTCCTATTCGATCCAGGCCTCGACGTGGGTCGAATTAGGGTTCTTCAGAAACATGGGGCGGTAACACAGAGTCAGCTGGAGTAAGCACAACCGTAAACAGGCGATCCACGGTCCACCGAGCTACTCGATACGTGGTAGTGGTCTTCCGGGTGTCCAGGGAGCACCTGCCTTGTCCAGTTTTCGATTCAAGGCGGGCATGTCGACGTTCAAAACCCGTTTAATGTCACGGAGTGCTTCTTTATACTCGCTGACAATCACATCGTATTGACTCCGATGAGTTCCTGTGGGGCCCGCCAAAGCACCCGAGGTCATCCTACTTAACCTGCCGTTAAACCCGGGATACGCCGATTCGTTGCGCCGCGACTTCGTTGAGTCGCCACGAAATTTAGCGTTGATATCCATTAGTTTTAGTTCAATGTCACGGACACTGTTGTTGAACGACGAGTCCAGGCGGTGATCGCGATTAAGCACATTTTTGATCGCATCAATCTGAACTTGCGTGTTGGCCAGAATCTGACTCGTGGCATTCACAGCGTCCGCCAAAACAGCCACTTCTCGCACGAACTTCAACGCCGTCTCACGTTCTGTTACGCTCATTCGCCCGAAGGTAATCGGTTCAATTTCGAATGTTACCGGTTCAACCAGTTGTGTTACTTCGCCCTCCACCATCTGGGCCACATCGACATTGTATTTGCCTGGCACGGCGATCGGTCCCCCTGCCCTTCCCACTCCGGCGTAGGTAAAGTTCCACGTTGTTCGATGCAGACCTTTCGAAGTGCTAGCTCGCAGTCGCCTGACGACGCCCCCTTTCGCATCACGAATGGTGAGCCAGACTCGCGGCGATACCTCGCGGTCCTCGAGTCTTAGCTCGTCCCAAGTTGGGTAGGGTGTATCACGCCGCTCTGCATCGCTTTTTCGGTTCTGTTCCTGCCGCACCGCCTTTTTTGTCTTCAGCGATTTGGAAAGGTAATAGCTGATTGTGACGCCGTAGGGAGGGTTGTCGCCGGTGTAGAAATTCGCCCCTTGAAAAGCTCGTCGGCCTCCGGCGAGCGGTGCGACCTGCGAGTACATTCGTCCCTTCTCAATTTCGAAAATGGTGTCCTTCGTCATTCCGTCAGCCGGGATCTGTCGCAAGAGGGAATAGTTGTCCAGGATGTAAAAGCCACGACCAAACGATGCCAGAACAAGATCGTCGTCGTTTCGTTGAATCTCAATGTCACGAATCGCCACCGTGGGTAGGCCGGCACCCAGTTGAATCCATTTTTCGCCGCCATCGATCGTGAAAAAACAACCAAATTCCGTACCACAGAACAGCAGCCTGGGATTCAGATGATCCTGTTTTATCGCGTAAACGCTTCCGCGCTCTGGCAGATTCCCGGTAATGTCGATCCAGCTGTTGCCCCGATCCACGGACTTCACGACGTACGGCTTGAAGTCGCCTCGCTTGTGATTATTGACGGCAACGTAGACGGTGTCGGCGTCGTGCAAGTCCGCTTCGATGTCATTGATGTAGCCGTATTCGGGAATAGCAAGCGTTCCGAAACGGCTGACCTGCCGCCAGCTCTGGCCATCGTCATCGGAGACTTGAAACATGCCGTCGTCTGTTCCGACATACAATAGACCCTTTTCAATGGGAGACTCACTGACCGAGACGATCGTGCCGTAAAGGGAGGTCGAGTCGTTTTTGGCCACCGTGTCGACACCCCATACGCGGCCCATGACCTTGAGCTTGTTTCTATCGATGTTTCGTGAAAGGTCGGGGCTGACCGCGGACCAAGTGTCACCTCGGTCATCACTGCGGAAGAGAATTTGCGACCCGTAGTAAATACGATCGCTAGAATGCGGTGAGATCATCAGTGCCGAGTCCCAATTCCACCGCAGCGCCGGGCCGCCCTGGTCCGGCTGCGGCTTGATATCGACTCGTTCGCCCGTCTTGCGGTCGAAACGGACAAGACCACCGTACTGCCACTGGGAGTAAATCGTATCGGGATCGTTTGGATCGACCGCCGGATCAAATCCGTCGCCAAAAACCGTGATGAACCAGTCGCTATTCCTGATTCCGTGAACGTTGTTGGTCTGCGAGGGACCGCCTTGTGTTGCGTTGTCCTGCGTACCGCCGTAAACGTAGTAGAAGGGCTCTTCGTTACTCACGGCGACTTTGTAGAACTGAGTGATTGGTAGATTTTCTTTGAAGTCGTACGCCTTGCCGCGATCCCATGTTTCATAGACGCCTCCGTCGCACCCGATAATCAGATGGTCCGCATCGGCTGGGTCGATAATCAACGCATGGTTGTCGACATGTTTGTCGCTTTCACCCAAACGACCAAACGTGCGACCACCGTCTTCGCTCACCATCATGTACGTATCCAGTGCGTACACACGATCGAATTTGTGGGGACAGGCCACGATTTCTTGATAGTATTGCGGGCTGCCAGTTACGTAGTCGCTCATCCGTTGCCAGGATTCACCCCGATTGGCGCTTCTGTAAAACCCACCGGCCTCGCCAACCGCCTCCACGATGGCATAGAGAACTTCCGGATTGATCGGCGAGATCGTCAAGCCAATCCGCCCTTTATCACCGCCGGGTAAGCCGCGGTTAATTTTTGCCCAAGAGGTACCTCCATCGGTTGATTTGTAAAGACCGGACTCAGGACCACCGTCGATCAATGTCCATGTGTGACGGCGACGTTGGTAGGCCGAAGCATACATTATGTTGGGATTGTCCGGAGAGAGGTGAACTTCGTTCACGCCCGTGTCCTCGCTAATGTGAAGAATGCGACTCCATGTCTTGCCACCATCCTTGGTTTGGTACAAGCCTCGGTCACCTCCGGCGTTCCACAACGGCCCCTGGGCGGCCACAAAGACCGTGTTGCCGTCTTCTGGATGC
>DUDC01000185.1:436-3301 GCA_012959465.1 Planctomycetaceae bacterium | reverse complement strand
GAAAAACTCATAGACCAACTTTCCCAATCGACGACACACCTTCAAAGGGCTGGCCTTAACGCCTTCAGCACTCTACGGTCACCAACGGCCGATGGCTCGAAACGCATTGGTGGACAACCCAGTATTCTTCTCGTGCCGATCGAGTTGAGTACAACTGCTGAAAAGTTCTATGTCAACCAGAACCTTGGCGGCGGAACCATTGTTGCCGAGGCGAACATTCACTCCGGTAAGTATCGCCCTGTTGAAGTGCCGTGGCTGTCGGATAGTGCATTCGCGAATTCGTCAGCAACTGCGTGGTACCTGCTGCGTGATCCAGCCAGGTATGCCTCGATGGTTGTCAGTTTCCTGAACGGCATCGAGCAACCCACGATTGAATCTGCGGAAGCAAACTTTGACCAGTTGGGCGTGGATTTCCGCGGGTATCACGACTTCGGTTGTGACCAGGCCGAATACCTGGCAGGTGTGAAGGTCAAAGGAGCTGCGTAACCGGCGGCGATGTTGCCGTCAGGCCCTGCCGTGTTTTAGAGGTTGACGCGGCGGGGTTTCATCTAGACTGATCTGGATCTCGAAACCTTCGGTGGACTGGCGTGTTTGCCGTAATTCACGCAGAATGGGCACCCGTGTCGCACAATGGGGAGCTATCCCGGAATGAGCGACAACTTGTCAGTCATTACATCGTTGTGCGATCAGGTGCATCGCATGTCCAGCTTTGGAGACGATCCGTTCGCAGATTGCGCTTTCATCTACGGGGATCTCTTCTGTGATTCTTGTGGGGTTGACGTTATGTTGCCTGAGGGTGCATCTTACGCCGATGACGGCTGGGAACGGTTGATTAGCAAGCGCGCACGTGAATCCGGCTGGCTTGTGGAATGGCACGAAGCTGAGGACGATTGGACGATCATGTGCCCGACTTGCCGCCGTGACCAATCGTCGTAGGCCGTGGCGCACAACAAGGCATGTGGGCAAGGTTGCTGCGCAATCGCCGCTTTGGTTCTTTGACGTTGTCCGATTTGTTACAATCAATCGTTATTCACGGTCGTTTGCTTCGGAAACGGCGGCGACCCACATGCCAACCGTTGTGCGAGCTAAAAGCCATGTCCAATTACGAATCCGTTCTTTCGGCGGCGGCGCAACTACCGGTCGATGATCGACTTCGACTCATTGATGAACTTGCGTCATCGATGCCGGACGATCAACCGCCGCAGCTTTCGGACGCCTGGCTCCGTGAAATCGATCGCCGCTCCAACGAGATCGACTCCGGTGCAGTCGTCACCGAGGATTGGGCGGACATCCGGGCTCGATTGTTCGCGAAGCACGGTGTTGACGGTGCGAATTAGTTTCCATCCCGAAGCGACTGCAGAGTTCGAAGCATCTGCTGATTGGTACGCGGAACGCAGTCCCAGAGCGGCGCGCGATTTCTGCGTTGCCGTAGACGTTGCGCTTGCCAGCATCGGGGCCGATCCCGATCGTTTCGTACGGATCGACAATCGGCATCGTTCCTGCAGCGTGCAAAAGTTCCCATTTCAGATCGTCTTCTGCCATGACGACGATCGAATTCATATCGTTGCCGTAGCCCACGCAAAGAGGCGGCCTGGGTATTGGCGTGATCGCTAGTCGCACAACATTAAACATCCGCAAAGTCGCTTCGCGATCGCCTTCGCTCTTTGTTCAGCGGGCGTCCCGTTGGTAGAATCGCTTGTTGTTTCAACGTCGTCCGCTTCGATCACGGCGGCGACGGATGTTCTTCCCGTTGGGCGGACAAGTCATGGCAATGACCTCGCGAATCACGTTTTTTTTGCTGCTCGTTGTCTGTTCCGGTTGTTTGCCTGTGGAAGAAGACAGCTGGCAACATTACCAGAGTGGCGGTCATTATCCGGCCCGCACACCTGCCATGGCGCCCGACGGTTCAGTGATCGTATTCTCGTCCCCTCGAACAGGCAACGGCGACATATATCAGATCAACCGCGATGGTACACAGCTAGTTCGCCTGACCGACAGTTCTGCATTTGAAACCGATCCGATTTTCTCGTCGGATGGGTCAATCATAGCCTTTGCTCGCGAGGCCGATGGCCGCCGACATATCTGGCTGATGGATCGAGACGGATCAAAACAGAGACAACTCACTTCCGGCAGAGTACTGGATGATCCTTGGGCATTTTCTCCTGACGGCTCTGAATTGATTCTGCAGCGATCACCGTTGTCGATGGGCATGGGCCGGTCGGTCACTTCCTACGCTGCTAATCCCCGCAGCAAGCAGATTCGGACACTCGAAGCTTCCCCGGTCTACTCGCCGGACGGAGCAAGGGTCGCCTACGGCCAGTACAACGAGCCCAACAAAATCTTTGAAATCTGGATTGCGGACGCCGACGGCTCGAACAAGAGACTCCTTGTGTCTGGGCACTCTCCACGATTCTCACCGGATGGTAACACTATCTTGTATTCAACAGAGAACTCAGATCCCGGTAGCCTTTGGAAGATGATTGATATTGATGGATCAAACAGTCGAGAGCTTGGAAGAGTCGAAGGTCCGGTGTTCGCCCCGGACGGCAAACATGTCCTTTGCTTGAGCCCCGAATGGCAACGCGAGATCTGGAAATTGGAATTTGATGGATCGAACCGAAAGCGTTTGCAAGCTCCGACTGGTTACATCGATTTCTTCCGACCTTGCCGCGATGGATTCATCATCAAATTGGTTACCGATGATCGAGTTGGGGACATATACGTCGTCGATACAGATGAGTGGAATGTCGAACGAGTAGCTTCAATGCGCTGACGAGAGCTTCGCACGCGTCCCGACGTCTTTTGAGCGCCCAACAAGGCACGGCCGCAGAGCGGAGTCACCTTCGGCGTAGTGCGACGGGCAGC
>DUDC01000185.1:0-426 GCA_012959465.1 Planctomycetaceae bacterium | reverse complement strand
AAACGTCGCTTGCGTAATAGAATAAACCGTAGTTCAACCGTTTCCGACGGCAAGGGCGGTGACGGCCGTGCCGAGAACGAATCCCGATGAGCATCCGACGAAAAGGTTCGCGTTCTATCACCGTTGATCGCGTCGAATACCGCTGGCGAATCCGAAAACGTGCAACGTATGATCAGCAGGTATTCGGTGGCGGCCTGACGCTGGCGGTCGAACTCGCTGACGAGCCGGGGTGCAGCCTCTTGGTTGGCCTTGATTCAGCGCATCCAAACAATCTCACTGGCGAACCGTTCGATTCAATTACTCCTTCAATCGTCGCAGAAAAGATCCGTTTCGCACTCGCGCACGGTTGGCAGCCTGCTGAAGATGGTCCCAAATTTTGGCTTCACCTACATATGCCACAAGATCCGAGCCGCACAACATAGTTTG
>DUDC01000184.1 GCA_012959465.1 Planctomycetaceae bacterium | reverse complement strand
CTTGTTTTGTCAAATCTTCGGTAGCGCTATTAATACCGCGGCGAGCTACGAAACATTAAGTTTTTAACCTTTCAAGAGTGGCCATTGAGGGAGGCAGTTCTACCCCCCCCCCGATTTACGGCTAACTTTTTCGCTATAAGTTCAAGGGGACACTCGACGACTGGCCGTTCATGGCGAAGAAATGGGCCCGTTAGCACCGCGTTCTTCACGACAATAATCTGTCACCAGACCAACGGATTGGTGGCGGTTAAGATACTAATCTTTCTTGACCAACAGAATTCTGCCCGGTTTTGACCGGGACGACATCATTATGACCCGCCAAACCAACAGTTAATAACTTAACTTAAGCACCAACTCAATAGTGAACCAATGGGCTTCACATTTAAGCGATTTTGACGATGTGACTCAACGGCTTTGCACCAAACGCTCGTACGCCGTTCGCGGGTCGTCGCGGGTCGAGTTGGAATAAGCATGTTGCCACTGTGCAATCGCCGAGTCGATCCGTTCATCATCGGCATCGAGAAACAACAGCGCCAGGGCGTAGTTGTAAAACAACTGCTCCGTTTGGCTGCCGGCGGCGAGATCTTTTTCGAAGTGGCGGCGCGCTGCAGCGAATTCCAATTTCCTAAACGCGCGCAGCCCGGCGAGATAGTCGGCCGTATCGACCGGATTCTTCGCGGTACGGGGATCGGGACGTCGCGAAGTTGGATAGTACCAACGCCAGTTCTTAATCGCTTGATTCACCTTTTGGGGATCCGCGTCCTGCAAGACCAAATTGACCGAGTAGTCGTACAACACGTTTTCCCCATGGTCGTTCAATGCAAGCGCCCGCTCGAAATGATCGAGTGCCAATTTCCGGTCGTCTCTCCTAAAAGCGATCGCTCCACGCATGTAATGTGACGTGCCGCGTTGGGGATACAGGTCGTGATTCGTTTCCGCAAGACGTTCCATCACTTCCAGCCTGTTAACATTCTCTTCGACGCGGCGATGTAGTCCACCGCGTATAAAGGTAATCTCGACGACAGCGAATAAGGCTGCCGCCGTATAGATTACGAGTAGTGTGCGAAGCGACGAAAAGTACTTCATGGAAACATCACAGTCCGGTTTGAATTTTTGCGTCGCGCACTTTCCAAATGAAAGAATCAAAATAGTAGTGAACCACAGCAACCGCATTGATCATTGTGGCGGCAAACAATTGATAGCTAGACATATCGATGACGCTACCAAGGCCCAGTTCCTGGAGTGAGTCGAAGGGGATGTTGAAACGGATCAAACCGAAGCCGAACTCCTGCAGTTCTTTTCCCACGAGCAGGGAAAAAACCACGGCGTAGATCAAACCGAACAAGATGAAGACCTTCACATTGCCCGGCTTGGCAATTCTCGCCATCAGTTTTCGCACATCTCCCTTGCGAGACACTTTACGCCGAATGTACGAGTAGACAATCACGTCGTATTGTACGCCGTGCATGATTCGGTGAGCGATCATATACAACAACAAAGATGTCGCACGCCAGGCGATAAAATACCACAAGAAGTAACTCGCTCCGAGGAAGAGGAATTTCATCGGATTCAGTCGGTATCCTTTTCTCACCGACCAAACAAGATGACCGATGAACAGAATCAGAAACACGATGGTGACGGTCCAACTGACCGTATGAACGAGACGCACTGCATCGGCCGTAATCGGCACGCTCCATTGAAAAAGTTGGTGAACCCATATCTGAGTCCAGTAGGGTGAAGTCAGAAACATGTTCGCATAGAGAATCCAGTTAAAGGCCAAGTCGAAGCGACCCGCCGACGGTGCGCCCGTTCCAGCCTTGAAATCGTAGATTCTGGCAAATCCGTATTGTTGCATCAGGCTGTGTTGATGATCCCACAGAGTCACCAGCATGAAGACCGTTAGCGGCGACCACATCAATCCCAAAATTGTAAGACCAAAGATGATCACCGGCGCAATCAACAGCCGGTCTTTCCACCGCTGCCACTCATCAGAAAACCCGTAGGTCCTCAGCCAGGTGGCAAAATGGTGCGGAATCGTGATCCATAAACCAACCGCCGCCGCTGCGGTGGCCGGCAGCCATTGTTGCCCCGCCAATCCGATGGCAATTGCCAAGAAAGGTAGACTGATGAACCAAATCGCATCTGAGCGTCGGCTGAGGATGTATCCCGTCTGAAACATATCTTCATTGTAAACTGAGGTGAAAACAACAACGGCACAAACCCATCTTACTCGCGAAGTGTCCGAGCCCACACCCAGTACAACGAAATCCAAAACTACGGACTCGGGTCGCGTTTTCTCTGCAATTCGGAAACCAACACTGGCAAAGCCAGTGGTTTCGGACGCATCACACGAGTCAGTGGGGTACTCGCCAGGACTCGTCGAAAAAACCAGCATCGACGATGCGTCCCGGGGCCGAATCGCTGGGCGGGATGCTGATGTCGATCACGGCCCAATCTGGCAGCTTGGGGTTTTGTAGTGAATTTGTTCGATCGTGTGCCTCGCGGAATGTGGGACCGCTATTGATCAGGATATAGCGATTGGATGCCCAGGGGCTCGGGTAGACCATGGCTGGTACGAGCTGCCGGCCCTCGTGCACCTTGCCATCGATCTCAACACGACCGCTCTTCCACTTCAACGGGACGGTGTGCGCACCGTCGCCCATGACCGCCTGCCTCAACAGACTGTTGGTCTCGGGCGTTCCCCATACCAAAATGCTCTTCGTCTTCAAATCCTCCTCGGTCACATCGACGTCACGAACGATGGGCAACTCGCCGCGGAAGAGTGCCGGCCAACGTTCCTTCAAATGCTGGATCTCAAATTCCAACCACTTTTGAACGGCCGCATCACCCGACTCGTCCGATGGGATGACGACCAAGAAGGGTGTCAGGAACAGATCATCCATCGGGCCCTGTAGCCCCGGTCGCTTGCTCAGCCCTTTGGTTGTAGCAGCTCCGAGCATCCATTCACCTCGGTAGACGAGGGCTACGTCGGCTGCACCTTGAATGGACGCTAACGAAATGGTCTTCCCGTCGATACGCACTTCACCGCCAGGCGGCACTTTGTCCCAGTAGGAAAGCGACAGGGCCGCCACATTCTCTGTCGTCAGACGTATGGTCGTATCGTCGATCACATGGGCGTCGACTCGACTCTCGTCCCAGTGTTTCGTGAGTCGTGTCAACGTCACCCAAAATTGGCTCGCATACCGCAGCGTCCTCGTCTGTAAAAAGACGCTCTTCGGACTTGGATTTCGGCCGGCGTCCGCTGCTGAACGCATCCGCATCTTAATGTCGGCCAGCACATCCGCATGGTATCGGTGCCCCATCCCGGGTCCGATCAAATGGGTCAACTCCCGACCGTGTTGTCGAAATGCCTCCTCCATGACTTGGGCAGCCTGAATCTGTTTGTCCACTTCACCGCTGTAAGCAACCACCGGCAGATTGAACAAGTTGCGGGCATAGTTCGGCACGTCATACAAGGACCACAATCGCTGCTCGTACCATGGCGGGTAATCAGCCTCTACGAGCCGGTTATACTGCGCCGTTTCGGCAAATCCGGCCCCGGGACTCAGCGCGACCCAGCGGTCCGCATAGTGCGCACCTAGATGCCAGGCGCCGGCACCTCCCATCGAAAAACCCATCAACACGATCCGCTCGTCGTCGATGCCGTATTGTTTAGAAACGTGTTCGATCGCCTCTAGCACATCGATCTCACCTGCCGACTTGAAGCCGATGCATTGCCGTCCGAACGGATGCAAAACGATCGCGTCAATTGGAGTCACTTGCCCGGCAGATTTCAATCGCTGATCGATAAAATGCAAGTCGGTCGTCTTGTCACCGCGGCCGTGAAGCCAGACGTACAGTCGATTTTTTTGAGATAGGTCAAGTTCTTGAGGTATGACCAAACCGTAGGGTTGCGGAGAACCGTCGATTTTCGAGACAAATCCTCTGACGATCAGCCCACGTTTCGTCGGCCACGTCGGCTTGCCCGCTACGATTTGCTTGAGCCGTTTGGCAGCCAGATCTAAGACGGCTGCTGCCTTCTTGACGTCGGTTGGTTTGTAGAATTCGTTGTGCCGCAAAGCGAGATCAACCGCCTTCAAAAGGCACGTTACATCGGCAATGTACTCGTCCGCCGCGACAAGCCGCGCTGATTGCTGTAAGTCCGTCAAACGCGTTCGAAGCGGATCGAGTTCTGCTGCAGGCAACTCGATCCCCGCCGGCGGAACCCTCCGCTGAATTCGTTGACCGCAGAGGATGCTTGGCGTACAAACGGCCATCACGGCAATCAAACAGAGAGTCAACGCCCCGCAAGGCTCGCGCCGTCGTGCGGAAACAGATACTTCCATCAACTCAATCCCCAGTCTTCGGTTTGGGCCAGTTGAGATGCTTGTGCAAGAAGTCAAACGTGCCTTGGCCGTTAATTGTGTGTGGGCCGACGAACCATTCGATTTCTGTCCGCTCACCGATACCGAGTTTGGCCTGGTATAGATGTCGCACCTTCGCGAATTCGTGCGCCACCCACTCGTCTTCGCCGACGCCGTCGAAATGACCCCGCTCGACCATGAACGGGCGTGGGCAGACCAGCGCCGCCATCTCGGCGTAGTTGAAGGTACTACCCAGATCGAACTCGAAGATCTCGTACTCACCTGTCCACATGTAGCTGAAGTTGTGGCGAGTGCTGGCGTTCTTGAGCACCCATTCGTTGAAGTCCGCCGAACAGATGGAGAGCTTATAATCGGTGACTAATGGCGGGATGCGCATCGCGCTCTTGCCACCATAAGACAACCCATAAAACCCGATCTCGTCGTCGTTTACGTAGGGAAGCGTCTTGAGCCAATCGACGATTTGTTGGTGTTGAGGAACGATAACAGAGAACAAGGTCTTCTTCAGAGGATTCGCTTTGCGTTGTAAGGTGCGAAACCGATCTCGAAAAATGTAGAGGTTCTGCGGAGCGAATACGACGAACCCTCGTTCGGCTAATACGGCAGCGAAGTCGTGATACGCTCGATGATCGCCCTCCACAATGTCTCGAGGACGTCCTTCGAGTCCATGTTGACAGACAACCACCGGCCTCTGATCGTCGGCACCTGCAATGTCCGTGGGAACCAAGAGAATCCCAAAAGCGACGACGTCTTCGAACACATCGAGCACTACCTCGTAGCCGGTCCACTTCTCCTTCTTATAGGCAACGCGAGCCCGCGCGTTAAACGGCAGACGTTCGTGGCCGAAGCTGCCGATCACTTCGTGGCGGAAGTAGTGACGATACCACTGCACCGATTCGTTGTATTTTTCGATGGACGATGTATCGAGTTTCCTCATGAACTGTTTTCGCACGAAGGGACTCTCACGCAGCACCCACTGGCTGTGTCGGTCCATTGTGTGCAGCAGACTGCGACGCCGCGCTTCGACGTCTGGGAGGCGATCGACGTTTAGCTTGCCGGGATCAGCCAACTTTTGTTTCTCTGCCAATCGACTCAGGAACGCTTGCAGTGTGCGACGTCCAAATGGCGGGCCCTGGCCGTCCTCGCCACTGACGACCAAACTCACTTCTGTCTTGGTGTCCAGATGTTTTGCCAGAACCTGTCCTCGAGCTACCTGTCGAACAACATCCTTGTGCTGCGGTGACTTGAGTTCGGCCGGAGCGCCGCCCTCACTGGGCAGCGTGACTTCGGGGCCTGCCGCCGCTTCTACGACGATGTGCTGCGGACCCATCGCCAGCAGTTCGCCATCGCCAAATCGTTCCAACAAACCAAAGACGTTGCGGTCCAGAGGCTGTTCCCAGATCCGGTGCCGATCATCCACATAACCACTTACGGCGATCGCCGAAATCCGCCTGTCAATCGCGCCCGCATAGAGTGCCAACATTCCGCCTTCACCCCAACCGATCACTCCGATCGGCAATTTCTGCACAGTGGCCTTTGATTCCGATTCGAACCAATCGATCCCAGCCAAGACCATTTGAAGCTCGTAGCCAATCAAGTGCCGTCCCAACTCGAACGCACTGCGGTAGATGTACTCTCGGTCTGTCAGATTGCCCCGCCCATTTCTCTTTTCCAGCCGACGGCTCATCAGAGTCGGTACCAGGACACGACAACCGCTGGCCGCCAACACCTGGGCGTACGGTTGGGCCCCATCTTCAACCAATCCGGCAATCTGTTCCGGCGTCGAATCGGCATCCGGAATCGCAATAACATTGGCGATTACCGGACCCTTGGGCATCAGGAGCAGACCCATCGCCTCAACATCGCCGAAAGCTGTCCAGCGAACTTGATGCACTTCCAGCTGAGCGTTGCTGGCGATCAACGAGGAATCTCGCGTCGTGACGACAAGCGAAAGGACAACAGGCGCTTTCCTGGCGTCCCTTAGGCCGAGGATGTGGCGCAGACGGTCACGATTGCGAGTCAACACGGCGGCCGAATCATCTGCCGCCCAAAACTCAGCCCGAAGTTTGCCCGATTCACTCAATTCACGAAGTAAGAACCGGTCGACGCCGTCGACCAAATCGGAGGTGATGTCGGCTGTCGTCTCGAGAAGCGACGATTCCGGTAACGGCCCGTCTTCGGCAGACAGCGCTGCCGCCGCACAAAACGAAAAACCGACTACAAACCCAAGTGATCGCCAGCAATTCATCGTAAATCCCTTTCGCCTATGTAGGCTGGAACGCCGCCCGACAAAGTGACACATGACGAAGTAGCAAACTCTGCGAACAACAAGTCGAACGACGGCAAAATCGTCCGCCGTTCGACACGCAGATTCGTCGACAGGAAAATCCGCACGGAGCTCTGACCGTCAAGAGATGATCCGAACGACGTGCGGTCGACCTATTTTTTGACAACCCAGATATTCTGGAACACGACTGGATTGCCGTGACCTTGCAAGTAGACCGGCGCGTCATCCGGGCCCTCGCCAATCTTACCTGGCGTGTGGTGGGGAAGTTCTATGTTCTCGTGAATGACAAAACCGTTGTGCTTGATGGTCACACGAGCGTTTTCCACTTTCTTGCCGTCCTTGTACCGCGCTGCGCGAAAGTCCATATCGTATGTCTGCCACGTCAATGGCGGAAAACACATGTTCACGTCCGGCTTTGATATCTGATAAATCCCGCCACATTCATTGTCTTTTCCATCTAAGCCGAACGAATCAAGAACCTGACATTCGTATCGACTTTGAATGTAGACACCGCTGTTGCCACGTCCCTGCCCTCTTGCTTTCGGCTTGAACGGAGTGCGGAACTCGATATGCAGTCGGTGATCACCAAGTTTCAACTTGGACTCGCAATTAGCGGCCAACAGTTTCTCCTCGGTGATCGCGCCACGTACAAAGTTGTCAGCGGTCTTTCCGTCAAAGAGAATTGTTGCGCCCGATGGTGGTTTAATTCCCAATGTGGGACTCTCGCGGGTGACTTTCTTCATTGCACCAACGTCTTGCCCTTCGTGCGTAACATAAATGGCCCCATCGCGAAGAACGCTGACTGCATCGTCCGTTTTGAATTCCACTTCGCCGTTGACTAGTTTTCCATCGGCCGTTTTCTGCTCGTCGCCACGACTCCAACCGTCACCTGGCAATCCGCCCTCAAGTGCAACCATACGAAACGTGCCGTCACCTAGGGCGATTACCTGCGCGCCCCAACGCTGGTCATTTTCTGGACCAAGTTTACCGAGGTACTCACCTTGAATTTGGTAGTCGTCTCCAGCTTTCGCTGGATCTAGAAACGTGTCGTCCGCTGCCAACGCGACCGACACCATCAGTCCCATCGCAGCAATGAACCCAAATGCCAGTTTCATGGTCGTTCTCCAAATATCGAGTGGCTGTTGTAGGTCGAATATCAATCCGACATCGTAATCGATGTCAGCCAGCGGTGAAAGCAAATCCGCGCCGCGCTGGATCTGAATTAGAGCGAAACGGCCGGCACGTTCCATTCGTCCTGTCGTTGTCCTTCCTGTTGTCTATTGCGGCCGCAAGATGACTCCGTGCAAGTCCATCAGATAAGACTGCAGTGGGCCATCTGAACGCAGCGTCACTTCAAACTCACCCGCGGGAAGATCGAATACCCCGATGGTGCTCGTCCGGTAATTGTCCCACGTGCCGGTTCCCTGGATCTTGCCAGTCAGCACTTGCCCGTTAGCCTCGAGTCGAAACCGGTTTCCGGCCGTGTCCGCAGCACAGGCGTAATCCAAAACGACACGGTATTTACCGGCATGCTGCAAACGGACTGTCCAAATGGCCGTGTCTTGTTCGCTCCCCCAGAATCCGAGGTTGCGATACTGAGATTCAAATACCAAGGTCGGTCCATAAATACGGCAATCGGTCGCCAAAAGACGCGCCGAACCATCGTCGCGTAGTATTGGGATCTTCGGCTTGTTGCCCTCAAATGATTTAGGAGCGGAGCGAGTGCGTTGCAGATAAGTGATTAGATCGGCGAGTTGCTGTTGATCCACCTGACGCTCGAATCCATCCGGCATCAAAGAACGGCCACTGGACACCAACTCCTCAATGTCGCTGCGCGGTATCGTGAACTGCTTATTATCACCTGCATGAAGGACAACATGCGTGTCTGTTTCCAACCCCATCATCCCACGGAAGGTCCGGCCGTCATTCGTGACGACGATATAATCGACGTATTTGTCTTCGACGGCCTGGTTCGGGTCCATTATCGCGATCAACAACGCTTTCGCCGATCGATCGGTCAACGCGGCCAGGTTTGGCGCCACATCGTGGCCAACACCTTGCAGCCGATGACAAGCGGCGCAGTGTTTGCTAAACAACTCCTTGCCGCGATCGATATTTCCTGGAATCTCTGTCGCAGCCGCGTACTTCTCGATAACGACTTTTCTTGTCGACTCACCTGTCCACAGCTTCGCGATCCGTCGACGCGTTCCCTCGTCGCGGGATTCACGAAGCAACTGTTGAATTCGAGTCCCTAATTCACTTCGTCGTACAGTGCCGTCTTCGATCCGGTCAACCAAAATGGTCGTAGTTTGATCATCTCGCAATAACTCTTCGACAAAAGCATCACGAACACGTGGCGTCAGTGATCTCCACCGTGACAACACTACGTCAGTTCCATCTTTGCGAGATACTCGAAGCAAGAGACGCACGCCGGCGATCTGAATTGAGGGTGGTTCCCCGGGACTCAATAGCGATTGCGCGAGTGCGGCGTCACCCGTGTGGTCCGATGCAAAAAATCCCAAGACCTCCAACGCATCGCGTCGCAAGTCGCCGCTGGACTTTGGGTCGGCGGCGATTCGCCGAGCGACCTGCAGGCCAACCGCCAAACGGTCTTCATCCAAGTCCTTGCCTCGGGTGGCTTGCAGCACTCTCGCCAAATTCTGCAACAAAAACCGCCGCTCGTCATCGCTCCCTGGGGATGTCGGCAACCACTTGCTGATTGTTCCCCAGCCTCGTGAGGCAATGGACATCCGCAGGATGGTCGATCGCAGAACGAGCGGCGCGTTCACACCCATCCTCCCGTGTAACTCGTCCGAAAACGCCGACAATGTGTCCGGGCGTATCGAACTCGCAACAGCAGCCAGTAACCAGCGGTCATTGCCAATGCGGTTGGCCAACACGGCAAGCTGCCTTGCGGCGCGGATTTCTTTCGGTTGCCCCAACCAATAGGCAATTTGAAGTTGCACACGTGGATCAGATTCTGATCCGGCGAGATCGTAAACGGCCTCAGCAAATGGACCGTCGGTCACCTCGCGGACCATCCTCAACGAGTGGGCGCGAACGTGGGGATCGCTGTCGCGAATCCCAACCAATAGGTCCTTGGGTTGTAGACGGCCGAGTCCATGGAGAACGCTAATGGCGTGCACGCGTCCCCATGCGACGGACGAGTCTTGTAACAAGTCACGGATCTCCACCACACTGCTCTGCTCTCCCTGGCGCCAAAGAATCATTTGTTGAGCCATATCGCGGACCCAACCGTTGGGATGTTCCAATGCGCCGATCAACTTACTCAACGACATGTCAGCCAAGTTGGGAGCCGACGTGTGGCTAACACCACCCTCTTTCTCTGGCGGTACGATTCGATAAATCCGACCAGCATTTTCACCGTCACGCAAGTTCAGCCGCTGCTGCCAACTCTTGGGAATCCACTCGGGATGCTCGATGACCAGCCGGTACATGTCAGCCACCCAAACGCCGCCGTCGGGTCCCGTTCGAACCATGACCGGACGAAACCAATTATCCGTCGACGTAAGCAATTCGCGATCCGTCTCGCTGGGATGACGGCTTCCAGAAAATGTCGCACCATCACTCGTCAGCTTATGTCGATGGACCAAATTGTGTACTGGTTCGCAGATTAACAAGTCGCCACGCATGTCGGGCCATGCTTGGTCACGGTAGATCTCATGACTGCAGGCCGAAGTAAATCGGTCAGCTCGGCTAAAGTCGTTAAAACGTGTCAGCGTGCGACTTCGGGGGAAAACGGGCGCCGCGCCAGGGGGCGAAGTAACATTCTGTCGCATCGACTGAGGAGGAGCATGAGGATTGCGGCGGATCATCTCCGCGTCCAGAACGTAATGCCAACCCGGGTTGCTGTTGTTGCCTCCGAACCAGCTCCCCCAATCATCGCGGTTGCGACCAAATTGTGTTTGGCCAGCGACAGTGTCCATCGCACCACCGTCGGGACGAATTCGTAAATCTCGCCCGGAGATGTTGATGGACTTGCCCGTCTTGGACGAGACAATTTCACCACCGCTATCGCCATTGGCCAAGTAGAGCCAATTGTCCAGCCCCCATCGCAACCCGTTCACGCGATGTTGCTGGTTTCCTTCGCGGAATCCACTGAACAGGGTCTCCCGATGGTCAGCTCGATCATCACCGTCCAAGTCGACCGCATAGAACACGTCCGGCGCCGTCGACACCAGGACGCCGCGGCGCCAAACTTTGATCCCCGTCGGGTAGGGAAGGTCATCTAGGAAGACGACCGACGTGTCATACTGGCCATCCCCATCGCGATCGGAAAGCACTCGAACGCGTCCACCTACCTTCCCGTTGCCGTCGACACCCAGTGGATAATCTGCCATTTCAGCAACCCATAGTCGACCGTCCGGTCCCCAATCAAACGCTATCGGATCGGCGATCAGTGGTTCGGCCGCCACAAGTTCGATTCGACCTGGAATCGACAATTCAAATGATCGAAGTGCTTTGTCGGGCGAGCGCGGTGGCGGAATGTCTGCCAACTCGCCAAGTAGTTCGCGGTACGAGCGACGGTCAACACCGTCGGGTAACGTGTCTGTCTGTTCATTTTGAAGCCACAAGTGCTGCGAATGAAACCAGACTCCATTGTTTTCACCATTTCGACTGACGACCGGAATACCCTGTCCAGCCGGGCGTTCCCCATGACTGGCGTTAACGTTCCAGCCAACGAGGTCCCCTTTGGCATCTCGACGCAACAGGTCAAGACGATAGCCGCCGAGGTCGGAAAACAACGAGTCCAACATGCCATCGCCGTCGATGTCCACCAGCCGCAAACCGGCGTCGCGACCGTCCTCCCCAACAATGCGGACTCCTTCAGGTAAAGAAAAACCAGCTGGTACCCATCCGCTACTGCCCTGTCGATAAACTTCGACGCCCCCTTCGACACTCGCCAACAACTCGCTTGTGCCATCTCCATCTAGGTCACGGAGCCGCAGTCCGCGATCCAGTCCGTTTTCGTGGACCGTGCCTACAACCTTCGCCAAACCGCTTTGCCGTGTCACATCGAGCCAGCCGCCTCGCCGAAAAACCGACTGCCTCAAGCGGCCATTGCCAAGCGGTTTCCAAACAGCAAGAACATTCCCTTGCGGATCACGTCCAAACCGGGCGGCGGTCACCCGTTCTCTTCCGTCAATGACCGTCGTTGGAAAACCGGTCGGTACAACTCGCCACTCCCCGGCTGAATCGTTCCAAACTCGTGTGCCATCGGTATGGACGACATCCATGAATCCATCGCCATTGACATCGATCAATCGGATTCCATGATCCTGGCCGGAACGATCTCGTAGTCGCTTACCATCCAGCAAGTGTTTATTGATCCGCTGATTTGCCTCGTTAAACGTCAAGAATTTGACACGTTTTCCGTAGGTGGTATGCGCATAGTTGATGAACTCGACAACTTGATCATTGCGAATCCACCCGTGCGGATGAAAAACTAAGTTAAAAGTCCCTTTCTTAATGACTGTCGCATCGAGTGCCCGTTTCCAATCGCGCAACGTCTCGGGGTTATTCGGCTGTTGAACGTGTTGCGCGGACCAATCACTGGGGACGATACATGGAAACTGCCAACATAAACCGCCAATGATATACGGATAGGGATAGTTTTCGATGGTGTTGACGAACGAGGGGAACGGTATGTAGTGGCGAAATCGCGACTTGCCATCGGACCGGGTCACCAACTCGACAGGCAACGCGGGATCGTCCGCGGTAAATATCTGAAACACCGAAGTGTCGATGGTCAAGAAATTGCCTTTGGCCGTCGTGCTGTTAAAAATCTCGGACCAGAAACGTGGGCTTGGCGTGTTGCGAGAATCACAACACGGCATTCGAAACGCAACCGGATAAGAGTTTGGGATTTCGGCAAGTAAGTCGACGCAACGTTCATAGGTGAGTCGCGCCTTAGCGAAATCGCCGCCCTGTAGGCATGGACAGGGGTGGTCGTAGGTGTGTACTTCAATGCTCAACCCTTCATCCAACCACTGTTTCAATTGTGGATCTTCGGGGTCGACTCGGACTGTCATGATACTGAGAGCCGCCCGGCCATCGATTTGTTTGAGTCGATTGAGAATCGGACGCAGATACTGCTCGTACCTAGTCGTGTCGCGCATATCGTCAATCGCCAACACCACGACCGCCTCGACATCTTCCTCACCAATCCACTGTGGCGTCGTCAATTTGGGAAAACCGAGACCCACATGGTACGGCGAGGCAAACTCATCGAGATAACCGAGATCAACCGATTCGACTTGCCCGGATGCGAATTGGGAACCGACGCAAGCGATCGCAAACATCGTGGCCCGCACAGTTGTTTTCATCGTCCATTCTCATTCGGTTATTTTAAAAACGACGATCCGTGTCACACGCCGAAAAACGATGGGCCTCCAACCGCAACGTTGTCCGATTACCTGGGCCACCTTTTGGATCGTGTCGCCTTTGACCCGTCCTACAGTGCAGGCCAACAGTGTACGACAATTTGATTCGATGTGCCGAACGAGTGTCAGAGTCGATGGTCAAATTCTCGCGGGCAAAGGGCGTGGTGCATACGATTCCAGCCGATTGCCCCGTTTGCGCGACCGACTCGGCCTGGACTCGGAAGTCCATGTTTTGATTGGCCAATGATCATTTTCCAGGAATGGAGACCCGGATGATTCACGACATCACCAGCCAGTTAGCCTATGGAGAACTCGTCAACTCCCAACGGAACTCAACCTACGGATGGCTGAGGATGAGTGGTGGCCACACTTCGGTGGTGATTCAATTAACCGGTAATTGTGCCAGTTCCCTCTACGGGCATCACATCGAATTCGAAAGTCAATTGGAGCAGCGTTACCGAACGAGTTGTCGCCAGCATGTTCGCAACTATCAGGTCGGTCCCATCGGACACAGTTCGCTGCAGGTCTCAAATCGCAACGAAGATGGTTCGGTCCAGGGAGAATTGTGCCTGGAATGGTTCGGACAGGATGGACACATTCGAGTGGATCATCTGCCGGTCAAAGTTCAATTTGTTCGGGACAGGCCGTTATTAGCAGCCCCTCTGGACGATGACCTCGCCCTTATCGAAAACTCGCCATGGCATACCTTGTCGGGTCTGCCCGCTCTGAAACCTGTCGAGATGGGATCACCGAAATTCACCGCGCTGCTCGATGAAATGTGCGGTGGGCACAATGACATGCGGATTGCGGATGTGGTGCAACCTGTGATGCAACTCTGGAAACCGGAAGAGTTGAACGATCAACGAATCTCGTACGAGTTGAAAGCCGTGCTGGCAAATCTGGCGCGGCATGGAATTACATTGGACATGTGTGAACACTTCAGCGACCGGGATGCCTACGCCCTGTTAGTTGAACATGTCCTGCAGTCGGAACTTACCTATCCCGACTTGCCATCGGTGGGCTACGTTCAACATTTGTTGACGCATGAATATTGTGAACAATGTGCCCGCGATTTGGACGACATGTTGGATGAACTTTAAAAACACCCTTCCATTCCCTTTTCCTGCTCCTGCTCCTGCTCCTGCTCCTGCTCCTGCTCCAAGAAACGCATAACGCCAAATATCAACGGTCGAACTCGATTCCTGCTCTTACAGCAGAACGCAAAACACCAAATTGCTAGCGAGCGTTCACTAGCCGGACGGATCTCCCCGTTCCAACGGCGTGACCTTTGCCCCCTGACTGTGCTACTCTTAACATGGAAGTAGTCCCGACGGCTGAAGCCGTTGCTCACGGCCCTTCAGGTGGCAAAATCGTTATGACACGTCCGGTACGATGGAGATGGCTCCTCGTCATTTGGCTACTGCTCGCCGGCCGAGTCTGGGCTCACGTAGATTTTTCCACCGATGTCTTGCCGATTTTCGCGGAGCATTGCCTAAAATGTCACGGACCGGATGCCGCCGCGCGGCAGGCAGAAATGCGGTTGGACCGCGGACAGACAGACCACCCACTGTTGCCCGATCCCGAGGAACTACTTCGACGTATCAACAGCACGGAGAACGACGTACGGATGCCACCGCCTGGCGCGGGAGCCCGTCTCTCTGCCGATGATATCGCCACACTTGGCAGTTGGGTTGCGGACGGGGCGAACTGGAACGAACATTGGTCTCGGCGGCCCATCCGACGCCCCTCGCTACCGAACCATCCTTCCTTGCGCCATCCAGTCGACCGGTTCATCTTCGAAGCCAGCAACAAACACAATCTCACGATGAGCGGTGAAGCATCTCGCGGGGACTTAGTGCGGCGTGTCAGTTATTCACTGACCGGGCTCCCGCCCACCAAAATAGAAATCGATCGTTTCCTCGAGGACCAGCGATCAGATGCCTATTCAAGAATGGTGCAACGGTATCTTTCGTCGTCTCGGTACGGTGAGCACATGGCGACGTTTTGGTTGGACTTGGCTCGGTATGCCGACACGAACGGATACCATGTTGACAATCATCGCGTCATGTGGCGTTGGCGCGATTGGGTCGTGGAATCATGGAATCGCAACCAGCCTTTTGACGAATTCACGGTACATCAACTGGCAGGCGATCTGCTGCCCAACGCAGACGACGACACACGACTCGCAACTGGCTTTCATCGCAACACGATGACCATGTTCGAAAACGGTGCCTTGGCGGAGGAGTTCCTCCCGGAATATGTGGCCGACCGCGTCAATACGACGTCTGCGGTTTGGCTCGGTCAGACCTTCAAGTGTGCGCGTTGCCACGACCATAAGTTCGACCCGATATCACAACGCGACTACTACCGATTGTTCGCCTACTTCAACAACATCGACGAACTCGGCTTGTCCGGACAATATGAGCCGCCAAAACCGATCATGGATGCGCCAACTCGGTTGCAGAGAGCCACACTGGTCGAGTTGGATTCGGCAATCGCCCTCCAGCGGAATCGACAGGACGAGCGACGACAATGGGCCGCTAATTCCGTTGAAGAGTGGGAGGCGGACATAGCCGACTTGGCGTGTCCAGCGCCACCGAAGGATTCGGCCATTTACGTAGCGTTCGACGAAACGCATGGGGCCGACCTCGGCTTCCCACCGAACAAAATTGGCTCGATTCTGGGAGATGTGCTCCGCTTGCCACAGGGGCGCAGCGGCGGTGCCCTGTTACTGACCGATTCGAGTCGCGTCGAACTCAACGCGACGCCGCTCGTTCCAACCGATAAATCGTGGACACTAGCCGTCTGGCTTTACATAACCACGAATGACACGATGGTTTTGTTCCGTCACCGTGCGACCGATGAATCGAAGGAAGACAGATTGGGTGCCGGTCTGGAAATTCAGTTAGTCGAACGGAAACCCCTACTGCAATTCACGTCCAAAGGTCGGACACCTTGGATTGCCAAGAGCGTTTCAGCGTTATCGGGGAACGCCTGGCATCACCTGGCGTTAAGTTACGATGCCAAAGTTACTCGCGTTTCGATGCGAATTGACCACGATCCCGTTGTCGTCAATCAACCGGAAAAGCCTCCAGCAAACTATCAGTCGGTCGACGCGATTGTGGCTCTCAGCGACAAAGAAAAACCGCTGCGAGGCATGTTGGACGAGCTGCGTTTTTTTCATCGGGTGCTGACCGTTGAAGAGATCAATTTACTCATGGGAGCCGATCTGCTGGCAGAGGTATTGGCGATCGATCGGGACGAGAGAAACGATCGCCAACGGGCCCTCCTTGTGGACCATTACCTAAGACGTATCGACCGACCCTACCGTGCAGCAAGCAAGACCGTAGCGGTCTTGGATGAGCGTCGGAGCGAATTGGTCCGACGAATCCCAACGTCGTTGATCATGCGTGAAAGAGCACAACGACGCCCGACGTTCATTCTGCACCGCGGTGATTACCGTCAACCGGGCGAAGAAGTCTTACCTGGTACACCAGAATACTTGCCAAGTAATGGTAACTTTCAACAGAGTCGGCTCGGATTGGCTCGGTGGATCGTCTCGCCCGAAAACCCGCTCACAGCTCGCGTCTTTGTCAACTATATTTGGCGACTCCATTTTGGCCGCGGCCTGGTCGCGACGCCTGAAGACTTCGGCGTGCGGGGTGAACCTCCGACACATCGCCTTCTTCTCGATTGGCTGGCGTCCGAATTCATTGAATCCGGCTGGAACGTCAAACGACTTCACCTCTTGATCTTGACCTCGTCAACGTTTCGACAGACAAGCCGTGTAGCTCTGGAGCATCGCAGTTTGGATCCGGAAAACCTCTGGTATTGCCGAGGCCCGCGTTACCGACTGTCCGCCGAGCAAATTCGTGACACTGCTTTGGCAGTGTCCGGACTGTTGGACCACCGCATCCTGGGACCATCCGTTTATCCGTATCAGCCGCCTGGCCTCTGGATAGAGCTCTCGTACAATCCCAATAGTTTCACTGCTCAAGTGTTTCGTCAAAGCCACGGTGCTGACCTCTATCGTCGCAGTCTTTACACTTTTTGGAAACGTTCCTCCCCGCCACCGAACATGGCGGTCTTCGGTGCGCCCACTCGGGAAACCTGTCTTCTTCAACGAGCTCGTACGAACACACCTCTACAGGCCTTAGTCTTGATGAACGACCCGACGTTCGTTGAAGCCGCCCGTCTTCTCGCCACCGGACTGCTTGCGAGGCAAACAACCGACGCCGAGCGGTTAAAAATACTATGGATGAAGACCATGTCTCGTCAACCAACTCGCGAAGAAATAGCTGTGACCCTGCGAAGCTTGCAAAAATTGAAAACTCACTATGAAGACCATGCAGACCGTGCGGATCAGTTGCTTACCGTCGGCGAATATCGATCGGTGAGTGCCCAGTCGGTTGCAGAGGTCGCGGCCTGGACCTGCCTTTGCAGTGTCGTCTTGCAACAGGACGAAGTTCTTACCCAACATTGAAACGCGGACGCGAACAAATCCATGCACGCCAATCGCCATCCATCTTACGCAGCCCTGCAATGGGAACAATCATTGACAAGGCGTCAATTACTGGGCCGCTCGGCCACCGGCCTGGGAGTCATGGCGCTGGGTAGCTTGCTCGGCTCGAAATCGGCCGACGCTTCTGCTCAGCCTGGATGGGGAAAGGCGAAACGAGTCATTTACCTTGTCCAGGCCGGTGCGCCTTCGCAGATGGACCTCTTTGACTACAAACCTGCTCTTCGACAACAAAGCGGTATGGAGCTGCCGAAGTCTGTGCGGATGGGACAGCGTCTGACCAGCATGACGGCTGACCAAGAGAAAAAACCTCTGACTCCATCCCACTTCAAGTTTGCTCAGCACGGCAACTCCGGCCGGTGGGTCAGTGAGTTGTTACCTCACACAGCGAACGTTGTTGATGAACTTTGCTTTGTCTACTCATTGCACACCCATGCCATCAACCATGATCCAGGGATAACCTTCCTGCAAACCGGCAATGAGAAACCTGGACATCCCAGCTTGGGCGCTTGGCTAAGCTACGGCCTAGGTAGTGAGAATCAACAGCTACCGGCCTACGCAACGTTCATTTCCGGTGGCAAGCCCGGCGATCAACCGCTGTTCGATCGTCTGTGGGGTGCCGGTTTTCTTCCTACGCAACATCAGGGCGTCCGGTTTCGGCGCGGATGTGAACCGATCCTCTATTTGAACAATCCCTCTGGCATCGGCCGCGATACCCGACGGATAATGCTCGACCTAAGTAGTGAACTCCACCGCTTTCAAGACGAGTCATTTGCGGACCCGGAAATATCCGCCCGAGTCTCGCAGTTCGAGCTCGCCTATCAGATGCAAATGGCGGCGCCCGAATTGACCGATCTGTCCGACGAACCTGGACACGTGCTCCGCCAATATGGACCGCACGTCGATCAACCGGGAACGTATGCCTACAACTGCTTAATGGCACGTCGCCTGGCAGAACGAGGCGTGCGTTTCGTGCAACTCTTCCATCGCGGATGGGATCACCACACCGACCTGCCAACAAGGATCGCAGAGAACTGCGAGCAGACGGATCAGCCCTCTGCCGCATTAGTACGCGACTTGCGTCAACGAGGATTACTAGAAGATACGCTCGTTGTGTGGGCCGGAGAGTTCGGGCGAACGTCCTATTGTCAAGGGAAGCTAACCGCCAACAACTACGGCCGAGACCACCATCCCCGTTGCTTTACTATCTGGATGGCCGGTGGTGGGATCCGCCGTGGGATTGGATATGGGGCTACGGATGATTGGTCCTACAATATCTCACGGGACCCTGTCCACGTCCACGATTTGAACGCTACCATTTTGCACGCGCTCGGAATCAATCACACGCAACTGACCTACCGTTATCAAGGTCGCGATCACCGGCTGACCGACGTACATGGTGAGGTAGTGCAGCCCTTGTTCGCCTAGCTCCGCTTTCCTGTTCGCCGAACCATGCTGGCATGGATTTTTGTATGAGCATGAATCACATTCTCACACTAAGGCACAAAGCCACTAAGGCGCGGCAGATCGGACATTCTGCACTTAGTCAATGTAGAGCAGCATGGACCCAGGCAAGGGAGTGAACCAACCGGTTCGAATTCCCGCGGACTGCATCGATTTACCCACCCAACAATTGCACGTATTGAAGCCATGATAGGTGCCGTGAGTTTCGAAAAAGGCGTCACTGTAGCCTTATGCCGCCTTACGGATCGGTATCTTCCAACCGTCGGAATCGTGGCGGAAACTTGCATTGATAAACTTGACCAAACGTTCGTATTCGGCGACAGAGAGTTTCACGGACTTGACACTGGACGGCAGGCGTTCGATACGAGCCATCGTGACATGCATGCAAGAATCGGATGAAAAAAACAACGCGTTGACAACCGTCCCCGCCCGCAGGTGACTCCAGGTCGGTGTGTCGACAAAGAACCCCTTATCGCCCCATCCGATTGCAACATGCGTCGCGGTGATCGTGTCGCCAGAGAAGGAGTCGGCAAGAAAGTGCTCGCGCCAATCGATCGCATCCGTATCGATGGGGAGAATGATGTCCGCGTGAACTGCAGTTGAGGTGAGGAAAACCTCAATTCCATCTGGAGGTGACTTGAAGTTGTTGTTGACCGGTATCAGGCCGGCCAAAACGCAGAGAATATAGAAGGCGGTGAAGGCGAGGCAGTTGCGTAAGCACCGTCTGAAAACTCGGTAGCATCTCTTTCGAAATGCGGGGCGTTCGTGAAGATCTTGCGGCTGTTCATTCATGCAATCGCCGGCGAATTTAAGTTCATGACCCGCCATGTTTCGACCGTTGTTAAAGGCCACGTTATCAGATTGCCCTGAGCCAATCAATTGTGATTGCGTAACAGGACGGAC
>DUDC01000183.1 GCA_012959465.1 Planctomycetaceae bacterium | reverse complement strand
TGGCTGACGTAGGAGAGAGCCTCACTCCACGGAGGTTCGCAGCGTGCAGTATCTGGCGGCGGTCAGATTCGCAATGAAACATCATCAAATTGCGTGTTCTGAAGCTTCTTTATTCTCGCAGATTGCGGCGGCCCAAGATTGACGGATGCCGGGCGGGCAATTTTTACGCCGCTAGTACCGGGGCGTTTTCGGCTTCATATTGGTCAGGAGACTTGTAACCAAGCGTTTGATGAATTCTCACACGATTGTAAAACGTTTCGATGTATTTGAACACACTCATTTGCGCCTCTTCGAGATTTTCAAACGATTCATGTTTGGTCCACTCATGTTTGAGTGACCAGAAGAATCGCTCCATCACCGCATTATCGTAACAGTTGCCAGTGCGGCTCATTGAGCACTCAATACCCAATGCCTTTAAGGTGGCATGATAAGCGTCGCTGGTGTACTGGCAGCCACGATCGCTGTGGTGCAACAATTGTCTGCCATTAGGACGACGGTTTTCTATGGCTCGGCGCAATGCGCTGCTGACCAATTCGGTCGCCAACGAATTTCCAATTGACCAACCAACCACCTTACGGCCAAACAGGTCGAGCACTACAGCCAGGTAGACCCAGCCAGTGGCAGTAGGAAGATAGGGTTGAGTAGGTCGGGGGAATTTCACCCCCAGCCCCTCCGAGAACCGGACGTGAACCTCTCAGCTCATCCGGCTCCTATCATTCGAACCACAAGGGAATACGCCAAGCTTCCAGTGTACGAATAGGTTCGGATTGGCACGAGCTAGGCGATCCAGATACTGTTTCGCCCTTCGCTTGTGCTGCGAAAATCTTTTGAACTTTCGCCGAACCCACTGGACGAGATACCTGTTGATATTCCGCCAAAGCTGCCGCAGGCCAGAGGGGTAGAATCGTCCATAGTATGTGAGCCAGCCCTGAAGTACGGGATTGAACATCCGAGATAGGTCCGACAGTGTTTTCTCGTTCTTCAGTTGAAGATGCCAACTGCGAATCTTCCGATTGATTTCCTTCTTGGAAGGTCGGCTGATTGCAGGGAGAAAGTTCGGATGCACGTTGCCTTGTCGATCAACACATCGACGTGGGCGAAACGTGTAGCCCAGAAAATCGAAGCTGATTCTCGGGTGCTGCTCCGTACGATTCCGATCTTGGCAGTACACGATACTCGACTTGTCGGGATGGATTTCCAAACCGCACTCCTGAAACCGTTCGGTGATCCGTTTCATGACGTATTCCGCTTGGCGACGGCTGCGGCAATGCAGCAGGCCATCGTCAGCGTAACGACAGAAAGGAACATGTGGCATCTCGCGTCTAACCCAGGCATCAAATGCATAGTGTAGAAACAAGTTGGCCAACACCGGACTCACGACACCCCCTTGGGGAGTGCCTTGATGACGTTCTGTCAACGTGCCATCGGGCTGTTGCATCGAAGCCTTCAACCAACGCTCGACGTACAGCAACACCCAACGACACTTGCAATGAAGACGCAAAGCCTTCATCAGAAGCTCGTGGCTGATGTTGTCGAAGAGACCTCGGATGTCGAACTCGACAACCCAATTGTATTGCCAGCAACGCTTGCGCGTTACGGCAATGGCATCGTGAGCGGAACGTCTGGGACGATAACCGTAAGAATCTTCATCGAAAACAGGTTCCAAGATCGGCTCTAGCGTCCGCTTAACCACCGTCTGTGCAATGCGGTCGGAGATCGTGGGCACGCCCAAGACTCTCGTGCCGCCCGATTTCTTCGGGATCGGCACCGCCTTCACCGGCGGAGGAAAGTAGCTGCCAGAACACATTCGGTTCCAGATTCGATAAAGATTGTTCTTCAGGTCACGCTCGAAATCTTCAAGCGATTGCTTGTCTACTCCCGCTGCACCTCCTTTCGATTTGACGTCCAGGTAAGCTCGCCATACCAGAAACTTGGATATCGCGAATGGTTTTGCTACGTTCATCGGCTCCTCCTGCTGAGCAGTTGACCAAACAATTGTAGCGGAATGACCAAGCCCCTTCGCTCCACCGCCATTACAGCGGCTTCAACACTACTACGAGCTTGTCCGTCCCTGTGCAGCGCATCGATACTGTCAGCCTTGCAGGGTTTCTGCTTGTGCTTTTCTCTTATCATCGCTACGACAGGTTCCCGCAGTTCAACGTGAAAGCCCAGATCAAGCTCACGCCACCTCTATGCCGGACGCCACCTGGCCAGTAAACAGGTTTCTGCCAGATTCATCCCAGGGCAACATCAACTCCCCGGTTTCGACGTCATTTACAACTTTCGACAACTGAACGGTGGTTCACTTTTGTTCGTCTTCTTGATCCACACCTGATGCTTCTTGAGCACCTTTTCCATAACGCTCACGACCATGGCTCTTAACCGCAGCCGCTCATGGTGGTTTGCAACCTGCTCCTGCAAGCCGATTGCGGGAGGCCAACTCCCATCTCTCACGCCGCTTCTGCGGCACACTGATGTCCGTAACCCATTTGCGATTCGGAGCTTCGGCTATGAAATTACGATCGAGTTTATTCTCCGCAGGCCGTTTGGAAGGATCTGCCATGGTTGTTGTAGGCGTAAAAGACTTCGAAACCCTGCTTTTGATGCCTAATTCTCGCATGGCCGTGGCTACTGTGTTACGACAGGCCGATTCTAACTCCTCTCGGTTTTGTAGTTGCTCGGTAATCTTTACGCTGCCGTAAATGCCATACGATTCGGTGTGCACCTGCTGGACCGATTGCCTGATACGTTCGTGGCGTTGGGTTCGCTTGCTTGGCCCACGACTCATGGAATCGTAATAACCACTTGGTGATACTTGCAGCACTCGGCACATGGCAACCACGGGAAACGAGTCGCTATGTTCTTGAATCCAGGCGTACTTCACTGCGACTCCTTCGCAAAGTATGCCGTGGCTTTTTTTAGAATTTCTCGTTCTAGCTCAGCGTGCTTGAGTTTTCTGCGCAGTTGTTTAACTTCTGCTTGGAGCTCAGAGACCGTGGCGTCATCACCACACGGCACCGGCGGTGGGGCAAACTTCTTGTGCCAATCGTACAGGCTCTTCTCGCACACACCCACTGCCTCAGCAGCTGCTTTGAAGGTGTACTGCTGATCGGTTACCAGACGAACTGCGCTACGATTGAAGTCTTCTGGATATCGACGGCTCTTAGGTGATGGCTTAGTGGATACGGGGGATTCTGCTTCACTCATGAGGATTCCTTTCAAGGGTATTATTCTACACCCGCTCGGCATCCGTCAATCTTGGGCCGCCGCAGTTCGTCTTTCACGGGCCTCTTGCAGCTTCCGATCGCGCTCAGCGAATATTGCC
>DUDC01000182.1 GCA_012959465.1 Planctomycetaceae bacterium | reverse complement strand
GCGACTGTTTCGCTCGGCCTAAGGTCCTTTGGCCGTATCGTTCGACCTGTTGGCGAGCATTCGCATAGCGACGGTAGGACATCGCCAACCGATCTTGTAGCTCAAGTTCAATCCGTCGAACTTCGTTGCAGGCGGCGCTCCACTCGGCTTCGGCGATTCGAATATTACCACGATTCTTGTCGAAGAGAGGAAGCGGTATGCCTAACTGTAGATTCGCGATTTCACTGCCGGTAATGTCATGGTGGCGGATGCTGACGGAGAGATCCACATTAGGTATTGGTTCTCGTCTGGCTCGCTGAATGGTAAGTCTGGCTCGGTCAACTCGTGTCCGAGCGGCGAGTATCGCGGGATTTCCATCGAGCATTCTTGTGTAACAATCATCCCAACTGAGAACTGGTGAGAGGTCGCCTACCAGGTCGCCATGTAGGTGAGAAAGGGGCATGCTGGGAAGACCCACCACGACGACCAATCGACGCCAGGCCTCGACCGTCTCATTCTCTGAATTGCTGAGGAAATTATTCGACTGGTCTGCCTTGATCTCTGCTTGTAGCAAGGCGTTCTCGGTGCCAATCTCGTCATCGAGGAGTCTTTTCGATGCGGCCACCGTATCATCTCCAATGTCGGCAAGCTCTTTCGCCAGCAGGGCTCTTCGCTGCGCCACCAGCGCATCGTAGAAGCGTACTTGCACATCGCTCAGTATCCGTTGTTCCTGAGCGTGAAACCGATAATGGGCTTCGTTGATCTCTTTACCGGCGATTGATTGGTCGAGTTGTAACTTGCCGCCTAGGATCAGCCGTTGGCTAATGAACCCGCCCTGTGCGCCGGCTGAGCGAAGGTTTCCGACTTCGGTTCCGTGATACCCGACGACCGGATTGGGCCAACGTCCCGCTTGCAGTTTTCGGCCGCGGGCCATTCGGATGCGGTCTGCCGCCGCGGCAAGTGTCGGGTTGTGTCTCAATGCGAGGACCGTGAAGTCCTCGACGGACATCGGAGCTCTGACTCGATTCTCGGACGCCTTCACGGAAACCGGTTCGTCGGAGTTGGAAAAAACATGGAGCACTCGTTCCGTCGGTGGTGAGACCGTTTGGCCCGCGGCGACCGTTACCAGGGTGGCAAGAAAGGCCAGCGGTAGGAAGCGATTCACCATGTCCTGTGTGTTCCCGAATAGCTGCTTGCAACGGCCGAATCCGCCCGATATCTCCTATCGGCTTTACTAGGCATTAGAATCGCGTCTAGCATTACAAACGGTGCAGGAGGCATAATCGTCAAAGATTGCCAGCAGTGAGCCGTACGCGCTAGCGTCGGGTGTTTCGATTTACCCCTTGATATTTCGAGTTACCCCTTGATATTGGGTGCCCGAGGCTTAGCGTCCTTTCCCTCCGAACTCGCGGCATCGGACCCAGAATCTGTGTCCATTGAGGTGTCGACCATGACCAAACGCGTCCTCGAAGTGTTTTCCGATTACGTCTGACCATGGTGCTATCTGTGCACCGTGCGTGTAAACACTCTTCGCTCAGCCTTTGATATCGATATCGAATACCGCGCGTTTCCACTACATCCGGACACACCCAGCGAAGGAATGACTTTGGAGCAGTTGTTTGCTGGCCGCAATATTGACGTCCCGTCTTCCCAGGCGCGAATGAAGGGTCTGATGGCCGACGAGGGATTGCCTTACGGTAAAAGAACCATGACCTACAACAGTCGCCTGGCACAGGAGTTGGCCAAATGGGCCGACACGCAGCCGGGTGGTGAGGCAATTCATGATGAATTATTCCGCGCGTATTTCGTTGATAACGCAAATCTTGGTTTGATCGAAGAATTGCTCGCTGTTTCAGAAAAGGTCGGGTTGCCCATAGACGAAGCCAAGCGGATTCTTGAGGGTCGCGAGTTTCGGGCTGCTGTCGACACGGACTGGCAACGGGCTCGAGAATTAGGCATCAGCGGTGTACCGACGTTTATCGTGGAAGGTCGGGGTTTGGTCGGCGCTCAGTCGTACCAACAATTGGCAGCGCTGGTTACGTCCTAGAGGAAAAAAGCGGTGACTAAGTCACCGCACTTCAAATCGGACCTTGATCACGTCAGGATATCGTGAACGACGTGACCGTGCACATCGGTCAGTCGGAAATCGCGACCTTGAAAGCGGAAAGTCAGCGATTCGTGATCGATACCCAGCAGGTGCAGGATAGTCGCCTGTAGATCGTGTACATGGACGGGATTTTCGGCGACCGAGAACCCGAATTCATCGGTTTGGCCATAGCTGATGCCCGGACGAATGCCGCCGCCGGCAAGCCACATCGTAAAGCAATCGACGTGGTGGTCACGACCGGTCGGTTTGTTGGTTTGTCCCATTGGCGTCCGGCCGAATTCACCACCCCAAATCACGATCGTTTCGTCGAGTAACCCGCGTTGTTTCAGATCGAGCACCAGGGCAGCGGAGGCTTGGTCGACCTGTTTGCATCGGAGAGGCAGTTCTTCCTCTAAAGACTGTTCTGCACCGTGTTGATCCCAACTCGAATGGTAAAGTTGGACAAACCGCACGCCTCGTTCGACAAGACGCCGAGCCAAGAGTGCATTGTTGGCGAACGAGGGTTTTCCCGGCTCGGCGCCGTACATGTCCAATGTCCGTTGCGATTCACTGCCGATGTCCATCAACTCCGGCGCGCTGATCTGCATACGATAAGCCATTTCGTAGGCTGCAATGCGTGTTTGGATCTCCGGATCGCCGACGACTTCGTGCCTTAACGAGTTCAGCCCGTTCACGGCATCGGTAAACGCTCGCTGCGAATTCCGATCAAAGCCAGGAGGATTCTTCAGGTTGAGGATCGGATCACCTTGCCCGCGAAACGGCACCCCCTGGTGGTTTGTCGGCAGGAAGCCACTCGACCACAACGCGGAACCACCACGAGGTCCTCGCGGTCCCGACTGCAGCACTACAAAACCGGGCAAATTGTCCGCATGGCTGCCGATGCCGTAAGTCACCCACGACCCCATTGAGGGTCGACCAGGTTGTGGTGAACCGGTCTGTAGAAAAATCTTAGCTGGGCCGTGATTGAAGACATCGGTGTGCATGCTCTTGATGAAGCAGGCTTCATCGGCAATCTTTCGATGGTGGGGCAACAGGTCGCTGATTTGAGATCCGGATTGTCCGACTCGCCTGAATTTGTGATGAGCGCCCAGCAGCTTTTCATTCCCCTTTAGGAAAGCGAAACGGCGTCCGTCTAGGTAGCTGGCGGGTGTCGGCTTTCCGGACAGTTTCCGCAGCGTCGGTTTGTCGTCGAACAGCTCGAGCTGGCTGGGACCGCCCGCCATGAATAGGTAGATTACCGC
>DUDC01000181.1 GCA_012959465.1 Planctomycetaceae bacterium | reverse complement strand
AGTGATGTGGGTTAGTAGCATGGCAGGTAAAAAACCGACCCAAGCCGCAAGCGGCCATCGCACCGGATCCCCGTTGTCGCGAAGTATGCGACGCACGGCGAATTCAGTGGCGATCGTCGCTAAGATAGCCGTGCCCCAATAGGCAACGATCACGACCGCGCACATCTGTGATATCCGAGTTTCTCCGATCGCCACCGCCCACAGGAACAATGCGATCGCCGCTAGGTTGGTTCCCGCCAGATTGAACGCATGTAGCGCGACCAACCGCCATTCGGGACCGCAGCTCTTTGCGGCGATCAACTGTCGTCGCATCCAGCCCATGAACGTCCCTAACGAAATCTCCTCTCGATTGGCCATCAGTACACCGGATCCAACTCGCGAACCACCTGGATCAGTGCACTACATTTCAGACTGCAGGTTGTCAACGGTTCGTGAAGGATGCTCACGCTTACGTCCTCCACCTGAAGCTCTCGCAATATCTTGTCAAGCTCGACTTTGGCGGGGTCCGTCTCGCTATCCACAATGAAGTGCATGGTGAAATCGGGGTAATCCACTTTCATGAGCGCCCGGAGAGTCTTTTCAAGGAATGGGTCTGGGCCTCGTAAGGATAGGACCACTGCCGCTTTGGGCAGATCGCAATCGGCGAGCGTCGTGCGCTGAAAACGAACCAAGTTCCACACGAACGCCGTTACCACGCCACATTGACCGACCACCAACAGGGCGACCAAGCCACAAACGATATAGGCAACGATCAACATGTTTCTCGACCTCGCAAGATCTATCGTTTCTCAGTCCTGACGGTCGCGATGCGTCTCGGAGCATTGGGGAAAACGCACTTGCTCGACTTCAACTCGGCTTTGAATCTGATTTGTCCAGTATCGTTTGCAGTTCATTCCAGGGACGCCACTCACGGCGACTAAGAGCTCGTTGGACGAGTTCATGTGGCGTTGTCCAGTATCTGCCGACCGAAAGTAATGCCCCACCCAGCCAGAAACGCCATTCCGCTGTCAACGACGGGCTGCCACTGGGCTCGTCGGTTCTTTCGAGAACCAGCGGGTTCCAAAACAGTTCGGCGCTGACCGGTCGCAGTCCGTGAGGGCGGTACAGTTTCTTCCAGTTGCCACTGAACTTGCGATTGGAGCGCAAATGAGTGCTGACTGCCGGGCGAAGGTACCAAAACGGAGCATGGACGATCAAATGTCCTCCCAAACGCAGTGCCCTAGACAAGAAGGCGACCGGCTCGTGCGGATCAGGTACGTGTTCTAGAACATCCAGACAAATCACGACGTCGTAACCGCCTGTTTCAACATCGTCAACCGATGCCAAGATGTTAACGTCTTCATTGAAATCGCGGGCCGCCCGGCAAACGCCGCGCCGTGAGTTGAGACATCAAAAAAATCAACTTGATGGCCGGCTTGAGCAAAATAGAGACTGTCAAATCCCAAGCCGTCTCCGTAGGTCAAGACCCGCGCCGAACTTGGAAATGCAGCATGTAGGTGACGAGCGATCCACTCTCGCATGCTGTTTTTGGTCGGCATCCGATTCCAGGCCGTTGTTTCATACAGGAACGCGTCCGTCGCGCCATAGAACTCGAGCAGCCGATCAGACCATACGTAGGGCTGAATTCCCCATTCAACCATCGCTTGTCGCACGGTATGGCCTAAATCGCAGTACTCGTCATGTAATCGCCGTGTAACTTCGTCGAGCGGCCGACCACTGAGTTCAGCGATCCGTTCCACTAGGTACTGAGGTTGGCAAAGAGGGGCAACCAATGGATCGGGCACGGAAGTTGGGATCGACTTCGGCCGCGGTGCCGGCGTCGGAACGTCCCTCACTGTCACTTACGGTAACCTCACTGGATTCAGACGGCCGTATTGTAACATAGGATGGGAGAACAGGGATCGGTTGCGGCAACCTCCTCTTTGTGGCTTTGTGTCTTCGTGTGAAATTGACTTTGACATGTCTCACACAAAGGCACGAAGATATCTGAGGTTCTCCGTCAAGTGTGGTTATGGAGAACGGTGTCCAGTTTACTCGCCGACTTCAATCGATATAAAGAAACTCGTTCGAGCATTGAAGCATTTGCACGAGGTTTTCGAACGAGCGATTTGCGGCGTCGTTCGCCGCAACGTTGGCCGCCACATAGGATTCTTGCAGGCGCCGCAAGTGTTCGCTGGCCGACTCGATTTCGGATTCTGATGGACTTCTTGACAGCGTAATCCAGTAAGCCGTCTCGATTTTGACCTCTAACGGTGCGGTGGTTCCGACAAGTCCGTCAATGCGGCGGGCGAGGTGAGCGGCGCTCGCCGCCACGAATTCGCTGTTGATCATCGTGAGAGACTGGAGCGGGGTGGCAGAGGCGGACCGACGCGTGCAATTGACATCAATGACCGGATAGTCAAAAACCTTCAGGAATGTCAGCGGATTCGATCGACGAGCCAGCACGTACACGCTCCGTCTGGATGCCATTTGGGTCTGTCCGTCGGACGCCACCATTTGCAATCCGCTGGTCGTCGCTTTCAACATGACAGGTGGTCCACCCATCGTGTAGTTTGACTGGCCCGAGACCGCAATGATCGCATCGCGCAGAGACTCAGCGTCGAGACGCCGCAGATTCATCCGCCATAGAAGTCGGTTCGCTGAGTCAGTCGAAGTTGCGACGGTTGATTCTGTGTTGGGCACCCATTTGGACGTTTGCCTATACGCTGTCGACATCATCATCATTCTGTGCAGACGTTTCGCATTCCAATCGTGACGAATGAAGTCCACAGCAAGCCAATCGAGCAGCGCGGGGTGGGTGGGCCGAGAGCCGGTGGCACCAAAATTCCCCGGTGTGTCCACGATGCCTCTGCCGAAGTGATGCTGCCACATGCGGTTGACGATCACCCGCGCCGTCAGAGGATGTCCAGGCCGAGTCAACCATTCGGCAAAAGCCAATCGCAGCCCAGTGGTTTCACCAACAGCTTGCGACGATGCGACCGCCGTGGACTCGCCCGCCGTGCTCAAAACCGAAAGGAATCCTGGGTCGACCTTCGGTCCGGCATACTCCACGTCACCACGATGCAGGAGCCGGATCGTTGGCGGCTTGCCGACATCCCACAATGCCTGGATCTTCTCGAACGGATGTGCGGCGAGGAATTGCTCATTGGATAACAGTTGGCTGCGCAAATCCTCACGGGTCTTGCGGTCAGAATCTGACAGGGCCATGGTGATCTCGGCATTTGTCACTCGCAGTATATCTTCGTACTTGGCAGCCAGTTCTCGCTGAGCCTCGGTCCGCTTCTTTTCCACCGTCTCGATGGCGAGTCTTGTCGCGTCGCGAGTTGATTCCGGGACCAGTTGCAACTTGACCGCTAGCAGCGTCTTTCGATAACGCTGACTGATTGCGGCGAGTTGTAGTTTTAGCTTGCCAGACGAGGTTTTGTGATGATCGATCTCGTCCTTTTCGAGTTTGGAAACGCTGAACAGATGCCGCTCCTTGGGCGGTAGCCAGTCGCTCGGGTTGTAAGCGGCGGTAAACAACGACAGAAATCGATAGTAATCTGATTGCGGGATGGGGTCGAACTTGTGATTGTGGCACCTTGCGCAAGCCAGTGTCATGCCCATCGTACTTGTCGAGACTCTCTCCATCAGCTTGAACAGAGCTTCGTAGCGGTCAAACGGCAGGTTGGAGATGTCCTCGTCTGTGGCGTCCAGTACATTTCGCAAGTAACCGGTCGCGGTCAGAAGTTGGCGAATTTCAGGTGTGTACTTTTTCGCATTGCGCCAATCGACTAGCTCGTCACCGGCGATCTGCTCGACAAGGAATTGATTCCACGACGTGTCGCGATTTGTTGATTCGATAACGTAATCGCGATATCGCCAAAAACCGTCGAATAGCGTCACGGCGTTCGGATTAAAGTCCTTACCTGCTGAGTCGAGGTAGCCGACGACATCCAGCCAGTGTCGTCCCCATCGCTCGCCATACCGGGGCGAGGCGAGCAACCGGTCGATCAACCGTTCAAAGGCGTCGGGTCGTTCGTCTTCCAAAAACTCACGTGCCTCCTCCGGCGTCGGTGGCAGACCGGTCAAATCAAAATACGCGCGCCTCAGCAACATGAGCTTCGACGCATCCGGGGAGAAAGTCAGTCCAACAGCTTCGAGCTTGGTTAATACGAATCGATCGATCGGCGTGCGTACGCGCTCCACGGCAGTAACCTCTGGCGGCGGTGACGCGACCGGTTCCTGAAATGCCCAGAATTCTCGTTCCTTTGCAGTCGCCTCGGCAACCATTGGAATCGACTCTCTTTGGCGGTCTGACGACGTGTCGATAAAATCGACGAACCTCCCTTTGTCGATCCAGCGTGTAATCGTGCGGATTTCCGCGGCGGTGAGCTGTTCTTCCGAGTCGGGTGGCGGCATCGCCCCACTGGATACTTTGCGTACCAGCACGCTCTTTTCCGAGAACCCCTCAACGATCACCGGACCGCTTTCGCTGCCACGAACTAGCGACTGCAGGCTCCGCAGATCAAGTCCCCCTTCCGGTTCGTCTCCGCTATGGCACGAATCACACCGCTCCGCAAATATCGGACGGATCTCTGTATTGAATCGTGAGAACTGCTCCTGGACGTCTGCCGGAATCCCGATCGGCTCAGCGGATTGAGCGCCGCCTTCGATCCACTCTCGTATCGTCTCGATCTCGCCATCGGTCATTTTCAGTTTGAAAAGATTGAGCGGCATCTCCCGCGTAGAGATCTTCTTCCACAGCAAGCTCTTTTCGAGTGAACCTGCCACGATTACGGGACCGTTCTGGCTCCCGCGTATCGCCAATCGGGCCGTCCGCAGATCGAGCCCGAGTTGCGGTGAACTCTTGCCGTGGCAATTGAAGCAGTATCGCGTGAAGAGCGGCAGAACGTCTTTCTCGAATACGGGTGACTCGCCGACCACCGATTCACTCGCCACGATAGTGACCAGCAGAGTGGCGATGACGAATCCAATGAGTCGCGGTTGACGTTTTGACATCTTTGAACGATGGCCTTGCATGACGGTCGCGATGTTTGACAGTCGAGTCAGGTCGCACGGAAACGCATCAGGAAACAAAAACTGGGTTATTCAAAAGACCCTCGACGACTTTCGCACCGGTAACGGTAACATCCGCGGGGGTCTCAAGACGACCGCCGTGCGGATATAAGACTCGTTTGTGATTCAGGCCCAACTGATGGCAAACGGTGGCGATCATGTTGGGAACGCTGACGCGGTCGACGACACTCTTGTAGCCAAACTCGTCCGTTTCGCCGTAGATCAGGCCCGGTTTGAATCCACCACCAGCGAACCAAATGGTGAACGCGTTCCGATTGTGATCACGACCGGTCCCATTTTGTGTTGTTGGCAGCCTTCCGAACTCGCCCGCCCACATGACGATCGTGCTGTCGAGTAAGCCTCGCTGTTTCAGGTCTACAATTAACGCCGTCGCCCCCTGGTCGGTCTCGGTGGCAATTTTTGACATGCCTTTTTTTATATCGCTGTGATGATCCCACGGTTGTCCAGGGCTGGTTGTGACTTGCACGAATCGCACACCGGATTCCACCAGTCGCCGAGCCATTAAACAGCGTGTGCCGTACTTCGCAGTGACCGGGTTGTCGAGGCCATAGAGCGTTCGCGTCGCCTTGGTTTCACTCGCTAGGTCGAGCACTTTGGGCGCTTCGAGCTGCATCCGTGCGGCCAATTCAAAGTTCTCGATGCGAGCCTCTAATTCAGACTCACCGGGACGATCACGCAGGTGGCCTGCGTTCAGCTTCTGTAAAAAATCGAGGTTAGCGCGCTGAGCACCAAGGGGAAGCGGAGTCGGCGGAGTCAAATGATGGATGGGTGCGCCGCGTGTGCTGAATTCGATTCCTTGATACAACGCAGGCAGGTAGGCGTTGGCCCACAGTTGCTGGCCACCGATGGTGTATCCATCGGGATCGCGCAACACAACGTACGCCGGAAGGTTCTGGTTTTCAGTACCAAGCGCGTAACTGATCCACGCCCCCATCACGGGTCGGCCTGGAAAAATATTGCACGTCAGAAGCATGTTGAGGCCTTCGAGATGATTATTGTGCTCGGTATGCATCGATCGCACAAAACACAAATCATCAACGATGGTCTTCACGTGGGGTAACGCTTCGGACACATCCATACCACACTGACCGTATTTTCCGAACTTCAACGGTGATGGCAACAGGCTGTTGACGTTGTTTGGCTGATGGATTTCTACGCCGTCTGGATGTGGTTTCCCGGCCATCCGGGTCAATTGCGGTTTCGGATCGAACAAGTCCATTTGGCTCGGGCCGCCATTTTGAATCAACTGAATCACGGCCTTGGCTGGAGCCGGAAAATGGCCATCGCGAGCGCGAATATCACCGTAGATCGGCACGTTCGCCGCAGCGACATCCTCAGCAAACAGTCGATTCTGACCCAGCAATTCGCTGAGGACGACTTGTCCCAATCCGAACCCAGAAAGTTCCAGCATGTTTCGACGACTGAGCCGCATCATTGAACTGTTACCCTCTTCCAAGTAGCAAGGTTAAACGAGAAAACCCTCTCGATCACTTGCGGTCCGACCACTGCGTTTGGGAAGCAGATTCACCCTATCGTACCAGGACTATTCATAGTTATCTCACCTCAGTCACCTCGCCACCACTATAATCTAGAAGCACCGAGTCGATTCCAACATCAGCATGTGGCATTCAACCGGAGCAGGTCAGTGATCAATCTCGTCGGAAGATAGGAACATGCAGATGAATTGGACTAGAGGCTACACCCTTTGCTTGTTTTTCTTGACGTCCGTCGCCAATGCGGCGGGCGGTCGACCGAACATCCTGTTTATCATGTCCGACGACCACGCCTGCAATGCGATCAGTACGTACCGGGGGCGATTGGCACGAGTGGCTCCGACGCCAAATATAGATCGCATCGCGCGGGCAGGAATTCGTTTGGACAAATGTTATGTCACGAACTCGATCTGTACGCCCAGCCGAGCGGTCATTCTCTCCGGTCAACATTCTCACGTGAATGGCGTTCGGACATTGGGGGACGCCTTTCCCGGCCCGGATTCAGGCACGCCGAATGTGGCCGACATCCTGCGTCAACACGGATACCAAACCGCCCTCATTGGGAAGTGGCATCTGCGGTCGCCACCGTGGGGGTTCGACTATTGGAAGGTCGGACCTGGCCAAGGATTTTATCACAACCCGATCTTCGTGGCTTCAACAGACGGCATCGAGTACGGGTCACGCGAGGCGAAGCGTGCTCCTCCCACGTCGGGCTATTACACCGACCTGGTTACCAATTACGCGATCGATTGGCTCAAGCAACGTGACCGGAAGAAACCGTTCTTCCTCATGCTGCACCACAAAGCCCCACACGGAAAATGGGAACCGGCATTGCGTCACAAGAACTACCTGGCCGATGTGGAAATCCCCGAACCGGCCACGCTCTGGGAAGACTTTTCGCACCGCTCCCAAGCGACGATCAAGATGGGAACCTCCATAACAAGTCGCCTCGCCCACCGCCGTACGATGGTCGAAGATGTGCAGAAGCCGAACTGGCCAGCTGGTTCGGTCGACATGACCGGCATGACCGAAAAGCAGAAAGGCAAGGCTGCGTACCAAAAGTACCTCCACGACTACCTCGCGTGCGTGAAGGCAGTCGATGAAAGTGTAGGATCCGTGCTCGACTACCTCGACACGGCCGAACTTACGGACAACACACTGGTGATCTACACAGCTGATCAGGGAATGTTCCTCGGTGAACACGATTATTTCGACAAGCGTTGGATCTACGAAGAGTGTTTCCGCATGCCTTTTATCGCCCGCCTCCCCGGCACCATCCCGGCGGATTCCGTCGATGATAAACACCTCTGTTCCAATCTCGACTTTGCCCAGACACTTTTGGATTTTGCCGACGTGGACCAGGCTGCCGAAGTCGAAAAAATGCAGGGGCATAGCCTGCGGACGTTGCTTACTGGAAAAGATCCCGGCCAGTGGCGAGACGCCGTCTACTATCGGTATTGGATGCATCTGGCCCACCACAACATCCCCGGCCACTACGGTCTCCGCGACGGGCGCTACAAACTCGCTTTTTTCTACGGCCTGCCTCTCGATGCCAGCCTGGGTAGGGGCGAGTTTCCGCCCAGCACTGCCGGCTGGGAGTTGTACGACCTGAAGACCGACCCCAAAGAAACAAACAACGTCTACGAAGATCCGGAATACGCCCCAGTGGTGAAGCGTCTCAAAACGCGACTGCTCGAACTAAAGGACGAATATGGCGACCGCGACGAGGATTATCCTGCAATGATGAACTTGCGGAAAACACACTGGGGCACGTAGGTCACTTTCGGCGAAAGTGACCTACGGCAAGGCAATGGATAGGGAATGGCTGAATCTTATGACATCAACGGACGAAATCGGGAAGGCAGTGACCGCGGAAGCGGTGACGTGTTTACGTTACGGTGTGGAGAAAATTGAACATTGCCTAGGGCAATTGGACGATGACCAGATCTGGTGGCGACCGAATGAGGAAATGAACGCGATCGGTAATCTACTTCTCCACTTGGCGGGGAACTTGGGGCAATGGATTGTCGCCGGCATCGGCGACACAGAATATAAACGCGATCGCCCCGCCGAATTCTCCGAACGGCGGAAGAGATCCAAAGACGAAGTCCTCAAGACGCTTCTGGACGCCGTCGAGAAATCGTGCGCTACACTAACAGCAGTGTCAGCCGACGAACTTCTGGCAGTGAATAGAATACAAGGTTCGGATGTCTCCAAAATGAATGCGATGATGCACTCGGTAACTCACTTTCAGGGCCACGTTCAGGAGATCATCGGCCTTACCCGCCAGACACTTGGCATAGAGTATCGGCTGCAGTGGACACCACAAACGGCCGAAGAGGGTGCACCGAAACCGTCATTAGAAGATTCGGCCGACTAACCGTGGGCGCTGGGAAAATCGCACAGCGGCACGCTCGGATTTGGGTCCGACAATACTTCGGCCAATGTGGTGTTACGAAAGGCGTCCTCGACCATCGCCAGTGCGTTGTCCAGACGGCGATGCAAAGCGCAAAGTTGTACCCCGTGCTCCTTGAGTCCAAGAGGGCAGCTATCAATCCGGCCGATCGGCTCAACGGCGTTGACGACATCGAGAATCGTGATTTCCTCTGGCTTCTTGGCGAGTGACATTCCGCCGCCGATTCCACGTTGAGATCGCAGGATTTCGACTCGACACAGGCCTTGCAGCACTTTCGACAGATAGGCGGGTGGCACTTTCGTCGCTTCGGCGATTTGACCCGTCTTCTGTGATTCGACTTTGTCCGCCAGGAAAACGACCGCTCGCAGCGCGTATTCCACTGTCTGGGACAGCATCTGCAACTCCAATGGCTAAATAGGATCTTGACATCCAATTTTCCTTTTGAGTATACTCGGAAGCTAAATTGGATACAAACGTCTAATTTTGTAGATCGGACCATTCTTGCTGGGGAGACGGAAGTGAAGCACATAGATGAAACGCGACTCGAATCGGACCTGACCTACCGATTTGGGTTCCTGACCGGCTTCATGGGTTTTGGTGAAGCAGAGATTACCGCGATTCACGGGGCCGCCAGTCACCTTGCCCCGCTCGTTCCAGCACTCGTAGATGCCGTGTATGAGAAGCTGTTTTCCTACGATTGCACCAAGCGCCATTTCGTCCCGCGACAGGCAGGTTACGAAGGGGACTTGCCCGCGAATCTCGAGGCACTCAGCCAGGACCACGAGATTGTGCAATTCCGCAAGCAGCACCTCGGTCGTTACTTGGAATCGTTGGTCACGAAACCGTATGACGCAAAAATGGTAACGTACCTAGACGCTGTCGGCCGCATCCACACTCTCAAAGCAGGTAGCAAGGAGCTGAACATCCCATTAGTTCAGATGAATGCGTTGATGGGATTTGTCTCCGACGCGTTGATCGGTACGATTCTCGGGTTGGGATTAGACGACCAAACGAAGGCGGTCACCGTCCGTGCTTTTGGCAAGTTGTTGTGGCTGCAAAACGACTTGATCACGCGACACTATCAGGCTAACGCGCAACCGGTGGCAGGTTAAGCCAAGGGTATTGGATGTTCAGACAACTACCACTAGGACTTTTTTCGGGCCTGGCCATTGTCGTGTTGTTCGCAACCGGCGGTCCGGTGTTGGCTCAACTGGAGTTTGAGCGTCAACCGATCCTCTACTCCAGGGCAATGCCGCGTGATTCCATCGCACGCTTGAAAGCAGAGCTGGAATCGGGCCAGGTGGAGCTATCGTACGACAAAGAGCACGGTTATCTGCCCGCATTGCTCAAATACGCAAATGTCCCCACGTCGTCCCAAGTCCTGGTCTTCTCGAAGACCAGTTTACAGCGTCATAACATTTCACCGCGTACGCCGCGCGCGCTCTATTTCAATGACGACACCTACATCGGTTGGGTTCAGAACGGCGACGTCGTCGAGATCTCCACGGCCGAACCGACACTAGGTGGCGTGTTCTATACACTTGATCAGAGGAATCAACAGGACGCCGTCATCACACGCAAAACTGATCAGTGTTTGGTCTGCCACGCATCGACGCACACCGAGCGTGTGCCTGGGCATATCATGCGGTCCGTCTATGTCGAAAAAAGCGGGCTGCCGATTTTTAGCATGGGAACTCATCGAACCAACGACGCAAGTCCCTTCCAGCGACGGTGGGGTGGTTGGTACGTGACCGGCACGCACGGCAGTCAACGACACATGGGAAACGAGTTGACCCTCCGCACAGCTGCTAACGCGGAAGACCTTGACCGCGAGGCGGGCGCAAACGTCAGCAAACTAGATGATCGCCTGACCGTATCTCGTTACTTGACGGAGCACAGCGACATTATTGCGCTTATGGTGTTGGGTCATCAGGTCAACATGCACAATCGGCTGACGGCAGCCAACTACAGCGGCCAATTCACCGGGCGCGACACGGAAGTCATGAACCGCGTGTTAGAACGACCGAAGGGATTCGAATCGGATTCAGCAAAACGTCGTTATGCTTCGGCTGCCAAAAAAGTCGTTAATTGCCTGTTGATGGTTGGCGAATACGACTTTAACACGCCGATACGAGGCACAAGTGCGTTTGCCACAGAGTTTACTGCTCGTGGCCCATTCGACACGCGTGGTCGCAGCCTGCGGCAACTTGATCTGCAGCGCCGTCTGTTTCGGTACCCGTGCAGTTTTCTGATTTACTCACCATCCTTCGACCGTTTGCCGGCGCGAGTCCTTGCGGATGTGTATCACCGACTCTGGGCTGTGCTCACCAACGAGAATCAGTCGCATGAATTCTCGCACCTGACTCCCGCCGACCGGCGGGCCATTCTTGAAATACTCGTCGACACCAAACAGGGCCTTCCGGCCTATTGGCAGATCGCAGACTGAAGACAACACGCTAAAGTGCAGTGGTGTTGCGCCCGTGCAGGTCCGTCTAGAGGAACGATTTGTAGCTTTTGTTGCACTCCATTCCAACGAAGAATAACATGATGTATGGCCCGCCTCACAACCCCACCACTTCGGTTCAATATGTCACCCGTTTGGCTGTCGCGACGATTCCTCCTGATTGCCCTCGCGGGTGTTCTTTCGCCTGCGGTGGCGGTCCACTCCGAAGATTCATTGCGCGCGTCGATCGACCGCCACATTTCGAATACTTGGAAATCGAACCAACTTACGCCCGCCGAACAATCAGCGGATGCGGAATTTCTCCGGCGAGTTTATTTGGATTTGGTGGGTACGATTCCAACCTACGATGCCGCAGTCACGTTTCTCGATGATAATTCGCCGGACAAACGCGAGAGGTTGATCGATCGCTTGCTCGACGATCCTGGTTTCGCTCGGCATCAGGCCGAAGTGTGGGACCAGGTGTTGTTTGGCCGCAATCCACCCGGCCATGGCACGGACAAACGCCAGGGATTTCAAACGTGGCTCCGCGAGCAATTCGTCGCTAACACGCCGTACGATCAATGGGTCAAGGCCATACTGGTCGCCGAAGGGAACACGGTCGAAAACGGCGCTCCGATGTTTTTCGTCCAGTACCGCAATCAGCCCGAAGAGGCCACTGAGGCGGTTACCCAGAAGTTTCTCGGCGTCCAATTGCAATGTGCTCGTTGCCACGACCATCCGTTTGAGCCGTGGACGCAATTAGATTTCTTTGGCACGGCAGCATTTTTTGCTCGCCTCAAAGTTGTCGACGCCGGCAAAAAAGACAAATTAACGATGTATGTCATCGGGGAAAAAAACACGGGAGACATCTTATTCACTGGACCGGTGACCGAACAAGAAGTTGGTAAGAAAGGTCAACCAGTCATACCAAAGTTTCTGCACGGCGACGTACTGGTCGAACCGGAGTTGCCCGATGATTTTAAGGAGGACCGCAACTTTCCCAACGGAAAGATGCCACCCAAGCCTCGGTTCTCGCGAAAGGATCAGTTGGCCGAATGGATCACGCAGCCAGACAATCCGTACTTCGTCCGTGCGGTTGTCAATCGAGTTTGGGCTCAATTCATGGGTCGTGGTATCGTCCACCCCGTCGATAACATGAGCGAGGCGAATGCGCCGAGTCATCCTGAATTGCTCAACGAACTGTCTGCGACAATGGTGGACCGCAAGTTTGATTTGAAATGGTACATCCGCGAGCTGGTCAACAGTCGAACTTATCAACTCTCCGGCCACGGCCCAGTGGAAGAGGCGATGCCGTTTCACTTCGAAAGGGCTCGAACACGACCTCTAACCGCCGAAGAATTGCTCGACACGTGGAACGTCGCCACGGGTTACGAAGCGATCCAACAGACGTCAGGAGCCAAGCCGTCTACCGACCGTTACGCGCCGTTGGGCTCGGGCTACTTAGTCCGATTTTTCGGTACACCCAGCAATGGTGTGGGTGATTTTCAAGGCGGTCTTCACGAGCACTTGTACTTGAACAACGGTGGCATTAGCAAATTGTTGAGCTCAGCCAAAGGCGGGCTGTACGACCACCTAATGAACTCGGAAGCGCCGTGGGAAGAACGCGTCGATCGGTTGTATGTGTCAATGTTGACTCGACGTCCGACCACGGAGGAACGCAAACGATTCGTCGCATACTTTACAGCTGAAAGCAATCCGCGGACAAGAATCGGCGAAGCGATCTGGGTTTTGATGACATGCAGCGAGAGTCGATTTAATCACTGAGTTTGCAGTCGCGGTCGTTTGATCGCAGCGATGTTCAGGAGATTTCCATACGCAATGGGAGCGCGGCAACCATGAGATGCCCTTCATTCGAACACCTTTCTCGACGCGCGTTGCTTAAGGGCACGTTAGCCACCGGTGCCGGCGGCTCACTGATAAACTGGGGTAGCCTCTTCAATTCACAGGTAATCGCCAACGAAGTCAAAAAAACGCAGAAGCGTTGTATCCTGCTGTGGATGAACGGTGGGGCCAGTCAATTCGAGACGTTCGATATGAAGCCGGGCCGGCCGACAGGCGGTTTGTTTCGACCGATCTCCACGAATCTGGCGGGAGTGCAGGTGTGCGAATTGATGCCGAAAATCTCGCAATGCATGGACAAGTTGACCGTCATCCGCTCGATGCGAACCTCACAAGTCGATCACCCGGGTGGCATTCATCTGATGCACACGGGCTACGCGCAGGCCGCGGGCATTCGTTTTCCCGAGATTGGCGCCGTGATCGCCAAGTATCTGGGACGCGACGGTTCAGACCTGCCGAATTTCATCAAGATTTTTTCGCACGGAAATACGGGGGCGGGATTCCTTGGACCGAAGTACCAGCCATTTTCACTCAACCCTGAAGGTCGTCTGCCCACCTTTTCCACATCGAGTCTGAAACCGGAGATTGAATCTCGCCGCAACTCGCTGCGGAACTTCGTTGAGGACATCTACGCACGCCGGCACAAAGCCGAAACCGTTCGAATGCATCGCGAGGCCTATGAAGCGGCGCGGCGACTGCAAAACGTACAGTCGGTGTTCAAGATCGATAACGAATGGGAAAAGTACCGCGACTTGTATGGCGATTCGGCGTTTGGTCGCCGTTGCCTGATGGCGAGACGATTGATCGAGGAGGGCGTTCCATTCGTCGAAGTTGGACAGAGCAGCTACGATTCGCACGCCGATAATTTTGTCTGGCATCGCGCGCTAGTGCCGCCGATGGAACACGCGTGGGCCGGTCTGATGGCAGACCTTGAACAACGTGGCCTCCTGGAACACACGCTGGTCGTGTGGATGGGCGAAATCGGCCGTACGCCAAAAGTTAACAACCGCAGTGGCCGCGACCATTACGTACGCTCATGGAGTACGGCGCTGGCGGGTTGCGGCGTGAAGGGCGGCGTGGTCTACGGCGAATCCGACAAGGATGGTGTCGACGTGAAGGACAATCCCGTCACGGAGGGAGACTTCTTTGCCACGATCTATCAAGCATTGGGAATCGACCCGGACACAGAGCATTACAATGGTGTACGCCCAATCCCGATCGCGCCATTCGGTTCGAGTGTCGTGCAGGATGTGCTGGTGTAACACTTGATTCCAACGGATCATCATTCGATGCAAATCAACAAACCCACTCACCGCTGGCAACTTAATTTCGAAGGCGAATGGCCGACGTCGGTGACGTTTCTGGGCGATAGTCGGCGGGTCGCCGCCGGCAACCGGGCAGGCCAAATCTTCATCTGGGAATTACCGGAGACACCTCCGACAGTGGAACCAGTTGCCGAGAAATCGAAAGAAAGCAAACGGTCAACACCTCCAGATTTGGCGCCGATTCGACGACTTGATGGTCATAGCAACAGCGTTACCCATCTGGTCTCCACAGCCGACGGAAAGACGCTTATCTCGTCGAGCCTCGATCGAACGATTCGCTTGTGGGATGTAAACGCTACGCCTAGTGGCTCGGCTGAGGTGGTCCTCGACTCGCAGGACCGCGTTCGCAAGGCCCGTTATAGATCGAAGGACGAAAAGGCCGCAATCCTCGAAGCGCCTGGTATCAAGGTCGAAACCGTGTCGGCCGTCGCCGAACTAAAAGGCCATCGCGACTGGGTTGGCAGCCTGGGATTCAGCCGCGACGAAAAGCGACTGATAAGTGGAGACGCCACATCACTGGTCATCATTTGGGAATTCGACGCGCTGGCACCTCATTGCAAAGAACTCGCGCGTTGGACGGGTCATCCGTGGAACTGGGTCGTGGCCGCGGCGTTGTCACCAGATGGAAAAAACGCGCTGGTATCGGAATACACCTATAAACGCGATGACTTCGACATCCCGGCTGCCGCCTTGAAAATCTGGAATACAGCAGACGGTGTAGAGAGGTTGGATCTTCTAAAGCTTCAATTCCCGAAACTCGACGTTGCATCGACGACGTATGGTGCAGCACAAGTGTGGCGGAAGTTCGTTGCCGGCGGGTTGATCGCCGCCGACTTGTCGCCCGACGGAACAATCGTGGCGGTAGGCCAGGGCGGCGAGACCGATACCGGCAAAGTCCACTTGTTCGATGTCGAGAGCGGTAAGCTCGTTCGAACGGTATCTGGCCATCGATACGGCGTTTGTGACGTAAAATTCTCTGCCGATGGAAAGTTTGTTTTATCCAGTGGCCGCGACACGATGGTCCGCATCTGCCTGGCCGCGGACGGCAAGGAAGTTGCATCATTGGGGAAAGAGCGCGGTGGCCAATTCAAAGACTGGATTCACAGCATCGCCATTTCACCCGATCAACAGACGGTCGCCGGTGCAGACATCGCCGGACTGATCCACGTGTGGCAATTGTAAACGGAAGTGATGCAGTATCACCGCCCAACGACTGCACGGCTTTTTCTCGGGCCACATTCGACGGTTGGTCAACATCATTCGGCGGCATCTCGGCAGCGCGGATTCGATCGTGAATCAACGTCCAATACTCTAGGCGACCCGCGTCGGTCAGATCGCGTGACAAGCTTCGCAAGTCCAATCCAGCTTCGGTCGAGTTCGCATCGTGACAGCCGAAACAGTGCGATCCGAAAAATGACTCGAGATCCTTCGGCCACTCTTCGGCCGTAACGACGCCCGTCAAGACGGACCACAGCAGAAGACCGAAATTGCATCGCAGATAGTTCACTGGATGTCATTTCTCTTTGAGAATTGGAAAATACGTGACGGTGTACCAGGATTCGGCGATCACGGACTAAGTTGTCACAGCCGATCAGCGTCGCTGACTATTCTAACTGTTATGATCATCTGGATATTCGAGTATCGAATGAAATGGAGCGACGGCATGAAGCGTTCAGTCTACTTCGCACTGGTGGTGGCGATCTGCTTAAGCACGTGCAGAACAGCCGCCGCACCCCCTGACGAGCTGTGGTTTCCCAAACCGCCGGCCCTTGCTATGCCGACGGGACAGGTCATCCGAGTGACAACCGTAGACGAACTGTTTCAGGCGGCAAAGGATGTGCAAGCCGGCGGAACGATCTCTCTTGCGGACGGCCGCTACATGATGCCGCGGTACTTTGCCATCACCACCGACAACGTCACACTCCGCAGTGAGTCGGGCGACCGACACAAGGTGGTCATCGACGGCGCTCGCAGCCGACACGGCGAGCTCATTGGAATTACGAAGGCTAGTGGCGTTACGATCGCCGACCTGACCGTCCAGAACATCAAATGGAATGGGATCAAGATCAACTCCAACCTTGGCACGGGAAAGGTGACGATTCACAACTGCGTGTTGCACAATATCTGGCAACGAGGAATCAAGGCTCCCGCAATGCCGGAGGAACGTGGCGACCGGGGACCTCGCAACTGTCGAGTGCAATTCTGCCTGTTCTACAACGATCGACCGAAACAGTTCGAGGACGACGAAACGGACACACCGACTACCTTCAACGGTAACTACATCGGCGGAATCGACGTCAAGAATACGATCGATTGGACAATCAGTGACAATGTCTTTCTCGGAATCCACGGCCGCACACTTGAAGGACGTGGCTGCATCTACATTTCCGAGAACGGTCGCCGGTGCACGATCGAGCGGAACATCTTCATCGATTGCGATATTGCCATTGCATTGGGTAACCCGTCGCTTGGTTATTCACCATTGCAGGCCGTCGACTGCCTCGTGCGAAACAACTTTTTAACTCAATGTCCGGAAACGGGCATCCTGACCTGCTACACGCGGGGCTGTCGTATTCTCAACAACACCATCCACGATCCGGACAGTCGCTTGAAGCGGCTGATATGGGTACAGAAGTCGAACGAATCCCTGCGTGTGCAAGACAACGTCTTGATCGGTCCGCCCATCTTGAACACGAGCCCGAGCGCTATAACTGAGAGAGGCAACCTCGTACACCAGGAACTCACCGCGGCGTTTGCACAATCGACGGCCGGCCAAAGTCTTCTTTCGCTCTCGAATGCGTCGGACGCGATTGAACTTCCCTCGCGAATTGGGGCGAGTAGGAAACGAGCTGCTGCGGTACGACTAGAGCCCGGTATTCAACGGCCGACTGTCTTCGCCGAAATGCGAAAGACCCACGCTGGCTTCAAGGGACAGCGCGGTTATGTCGCTCAGTTCGGCGACTCGATCACGTACTCGATGGCGTTCTGGACACCGATTGGCTGGGACGAACCACAACGATTCTTGACGCGTGACGATGGCCTGCCAAAGAGACCGAGCGAGTCGCGGTGGCGCGACTACGTGAAAGGAACTCGCGACAAGGGACCGCAACACGCCAACTACTCCGGCTGGCGAGTCGGACAAGTTCTGAAGGCCATGGACGAAGTACTTGAACGCGACAAACCGGAAGTCGCGATCATTATGGTCGGTACCAACGACATTTCGGGTGGGCGAGTTCCCGTCGGATATCGAGAGGACCTCGAGAACGTGGTGCGAAAATGCATGGCAGCGCACTGCGTGCCGATTCTGAACACGATCCCGCCACGGGTTGGCCGCGATGATGCGGTGGCGGCGGCAAACGAGATCATTCGTGACGTCGCTGCAAAACTGCATGTGCCGCTAGCCGACTTTCACGCCGAATGCCTGCGACGCCGGCCGGACAACTCGTGGGACGGTGTGATTATTTCCGCCGACGGCATCCATCCCAGTGGTGGCAAGTCGAACGACTATAGCGAGGAAAATCTGAACAACTGCGGCTACGCATTGCGTAACTGGGTGAATTTTCTCGTCTTTCGGCAACTCTACTTTCACGTCTTGAATCCGGATGAGAACCAAGAATAACCTGTCGGTGTTTTGAGAAAATCTTGGCCATTGGCGCCTGGTTACTTCCTTGCTGCTTTGCGATATATAAATGAATCGGACGTCAACAGAGATACGATAACGGCGTCGAAGCTGCCACCACTTTCGACATAGGCCCGATCGGCGTCGATCAGGGTTCTTGAATCGGACAGCATCTCATTGCGCCCCATGAAGTAGCGGAAGGCGTAGCGAATAATCGATTGGCGGACCCGCTCAGATCGGGCCAGACGATCTATCAGATCGATCGCGTCTTTGACATCGCCATCAAGGGTCTCATCGCCTGTGCCATCAAGGTGCCCGCGGGGATTCACGGGCAGCGTTTCATAGACATCTCGCAGATCGACGTGTACCGCAGCTTTTTCCGGCCCCTTCTTGATCAAATTATCCGGATGCTCAAGGCTCTCTTCCGTGCGATAGCGGCCGAAGTCGTCGTACATCTCGAACGGCAACCCCAGCGGGTTCATCTTTCTGTGACACTTCCAGCAGAAGTCCTGTCCTGTCTTCAACTCGAGCCGTTGGCGCAACGTCTTGTGATGATCTTCGGGTATCACCGCATCGACCGTGATGGGGACATCGGGCACCGTGCCGGCAAGCAATTTCTCCTGGACCCATTTGCCACGCCTTACCGGATCGGTCTCCGTATTCTGGGCGTGTGCGATCAACCAGGCTGGATGTGTAAGAATCCCCTTGCGATGGGAGACCTTGGCTGGTTGTGTTGTCGGATAATTCCAATTGTCCAATTGGATGTTGAAGAACTTGGCAACGTCCGGGCTGCGCAATTGCAGCCCCGTACGAGTCGACGCATTGGCTTTCCCATGGCTCGGGAATGAATTGTAGGGTGCAGCTGCCTGCTGACCTTTGTCGAATCGCATCGAGAAACTCTCCATCACCGTTTTGAATGTTCTGATCGAACCCTTCAAATCGTTCCAACGAATCCCCCTCATCTCGGTTTCGGTGATAAAGTCCTTGTGTCTCTCAAGATCTTCCCCCGTGAAGTTCTGCCAATCCTCGTCCTTGAAATGGTCGTAGATCTTCCGAATGCGCTTGGACGACGACTTCATAGCTGCGTTATCGCCGGAATGATAAACGTAAAAATTCTCGGTGCTCAGCAATTCTTCAAAGACGTTCTGGTCTTTCTGGAGAATGTGATCCACCAGCCGGTCGGCCTCGCCCACAAGTCGCCCTTTCGCTCTGTCGTAACTGCCCCCAAATCGCTTATTGTCCTTGAAAATAGGGAGCATTTTGGGGTACCCAAAAAACTCACGAAAGAACCGCAGCTTGCGGATCGGTGTGTTGGTAATACTCGCCGTGAGCTGGAGTCGCTGAACCGCTTCATCAATGATGTAATACTGGTCTCTCTTCTTCAGTAAGCGTGTGACTTCACGCCTATAGTCTTCCTTCGTATTGAGTCTGCCACTGTTAGCAGCCTGGACCAACTGTTCGTCCGGACTGCTGTCTGTCAGCGCATAGGCAATGGCATAGCTAGCATCGCGTGGCGAAAGCAATCTTCTACCATCCTCATTCACTTCACCCTGGCCAAATTCGTACCGATACACGAACTCCGACCTCAGGATGAGCGTTTGAATCAACTTTTCAATCGCCTTTAAATTGCCCAGGCTGCCGATATAGGATCGCGTCAGCGAAACATATTTTTCGGCTTCTTCCGTTGTCGGTAAGCGTTCAGATATTTTGACAAACAGCTGGTCAACGATAGCGTTTACCGTAACGTCACTAGGAGGCCCCGCTTCGATGCGTTGCTGCTTGAATCCACGTTCCCATTCCGCCATACATTTGCTGATGATGGTGTTGTAGTGATCCCCCTTTATTCGGTGTTTCAAAATCGTGTCGCCA
>DUDC01000180.1 GCA_012959465.1 Planctomycetaceae bacterium | reverse complement strand
AAACAATGGCTGATGCCAGACGTTGGCGTCGATGTGGACTCCGAATGTTCCGTCGCAATAAAACGCGACAAAATCTTGCGGAGTAACATCATCACCCGGTCGGGCAAGCAGAGCGACAAATGGCTGCCCGTCGCATGGATAAAAAACCTGTCCGCCATCTGGATGGTAATTCGCTTCTCTCACGAGGACCCGTGAATCGTCCACATCCATCGACTGTTCGGAAGCCGTTAACGGGTCGGCAAACCATCCCGTTATATAGTGACCGTCGACGGCATGGTTGCGGGCATGCATCATGTCGCCATTTCGGTAGACTTCGAACTTGCCACAGGTGACGCCCCCGCCCAGGCCCGTACCAGGTTCGACAGGTCGCCTGCCAGGTGCTGGCCAAGTGGCGATATCCACTTCCGCCTCTGCGAAGGAAGCGACGATGTGTCCGAAGCCTCTGAACGACTCCGGGGTCGCAGCCTTGAGAGGAACATCAACAATAGCGATGCCCGCTTCGTGTATCGAGACCATTCGTTCCATGCTGACGCACGGAAAAGGTACGGAACTGTTCATGGTTAATTCCTCCTAGACGTCAGGGACGTCAATGACCGAGATCGTAATACGTTTCGTAGCAGTGTCGAGCCTGTTTTTTCGCGGTTTCCCATTCCCAAGTTGTTTCGCTAAAGCGGTTCGGGGAGAGGCTTTTGACGTACGGTGACGGGTCGGATTGCAGCATTGCCTCAACGACATGTCGCCCAATTCCGGCGGATCCGGAGACGCCGTGTGCATTACAGCCGCCGGCCATGACGAAACCTCGTACCCGGTGGCTCTCGCCAATAATGAAGCGGCCGTCCGGTGTGAATGTCGGCCAGCCCTTAAATACGCTGCGGATTCCCAAGTCTGGAATTTGAGGCATATGTGGTGCAAGTTGTTCGGCGAACTGGCCCAGCACTTCCCAGTCGTTCTGAATGTTGGGAAGGTCCTTGTCGATGGGGACATCGCGTGGATCGCTCGACAGGCTCGTCGTTTCCCAACCCCCGCAGAGAAGTGCGTTGGTCTCGGCGCGGAGATACAAAGTCGCGTCGGGAATTCGAATCACGGGCAATTTGGGTTGCATTCCCTTAGCGCTAATTGTGACAAAAAACTCATGCCGCACAGGAACAATCGGCAATTCGAGGCCAACGTTGCGCGCGATCTGGAAGGCGTGCGCGCCTGCAGCGTTGATGACCGTTTCACAGTGAATCGTTCCCTGATCCGTTTCGACACCCACGACACGTCCCTCTTTTACGAGCACGTTGTGCACGGTGCGATTCGTTTGAAACCGAACTCCCTTGCGACGGGCGTGCGCCACATAGGCCATGGTCAAGTCCGATGGCTGCAAATATCCATCGCTCGCGCACCACAGAATCGCCTTTACATGGTCGAAGTTCATGGCAGGCCACTTGTCTTGCGCGGTCTGGTTATCAATGAAGGTGACGTCGAGTCCAGCTTGATCCGCAACCATCTTCATCCGTTTGAATTCTTCGACTCGCTCATCGCACAATGCGATCCGCAGCGAACCAACTTGCCGCCATCCCGGATTCGCTCGCTCATCCTGTTGCAATTGCGAGAATGTCCTGACCGACCACATCGCCAGTTTGGTACGCTCGACACTGTTACGAACCTGTCCGACCAATCCTGCCGCTTGCGAGGTCGTGACGGCCGCGACGGTCGGTTCTTTTTCGATCAACAACACGTCCGTCTTGCCGACTTCGGCCAGGCTGTAGGCGACGCCACAGCCGACCGCTCCACCACCAATGATGACAATTTCCGCTCGTTCTGTGTCACTCACGTCCCTGTTCCCTATTGCCTATTCCTCGATGAGCTGTTGTAGATACCACCGGACAAATCCATCGACATTATATTCTTTGTAAGTGGAGTAGGGGCCCGGTTGATAACGGCTCGAGTTCGCACCTCGCTGTGCTCGTTCACACAATTCCCAGTCCTGTTCCGAAGTGAGTTGCCAAAACGGCAAGATATCTTCTAAGTTATAGTCGCTGCCTTCGACCGCATTTTCGTCGACCAGCCAAAGGACCCGAACCTTTGTCTGTTGAGGGCCAGCGGGTAAGAGACGTGTGCTGACAGCATGGTCGCAACTTGAGTGATTCCAAAAATTGGGCATCGTGCGGATACGAAGAGTGCCGACATCGGCATCTTCGTAGCCACCCATCAGCGGCGCCGCCTGTTGCCCTTCCATCGTCTCGCTGACGTAGCCGTCGACCAGTGCCGTTCGATTGGCCGCATACCACAGGTCTCGGTCTGCGTCGGGGAACTGGGCCATGCCGGTCATTGTGTGAGTAATCGCTAAACCGCTGGTGGCCCACTTTTTTTCACTCCGCTCCGTTGCGGCCTCAATCTCGTTCTTGATCTGTTTTGTCGTGTCGTCTGCGTTGTAGTGATCGAAATTTGCCTTAATGTACTGAGGGTGATTGACGTTGCAGTGATAACACTCGCGGTTGTTCTCCCAGACTAGCTTCCAATTAGACGCGACATCGTAGTCGATCATCTTTGCCACTTTGGCTCGTTCCATGCCCTGCGGTGCGGCCAAAGTTCCAATCTGTTCGTCGGCGTCGTCGAAATTAGGTGGCTGTTCGGAAAGAGACACAAAAATCATGCCAGACGATTGTCGAGTGTGTGCCGAGTGAAGTCCGTGTTTCCCCTTGTCCAGGTCATCCTGCATACCGCGGCAGGAAACGAGCGATCCCCCGCGCGTATAGACCCATTGGTGGTAGGGGCAGACAAATCGACGGACATGGCCGTTTCCATGCTCGCAAAGCAGTGTCCCGCGATGTCGGCAGACGTTGTGAAACGTGTTGATTTCTCCATTGTCGTCACGGACGACGATCAGCGAGTCGTCGCCGATCTAAAAGGTAAAATAATCGCCCGGGTTGGGGATTTGACACGTATGCCCGACGAACAACCAGCCTCGTTGCCATATGCGTTCGACATCAGCGCGATAGACCAACGGATCGTTGTAGAATTCACTCGGCATGCTGAAGCCAGGTTGCCGCGAAGCGATCAGGGCATTGATGACTTGATTTTCGTGGGGTGTCATCACGATGAAGCCTTTTGATGTTGTCGGTGTTTTGCATTGTGAAATAGCAAGAAATAACAACAGCTAGCTAACAACAGTGCCGTGCCAAGAATGGACATGAAGTAAGTGAAGTATCGAAAGAAATCCAATCGCGACACATTACCGGCAAGCATGTCCTTAGAAAGCAAGACGGTGATTGCTCCGCCGTAACCAATCGCGTCGGCAACGTAGATCGCAAACACGGCCGTGCCAACGGCGCCAGTTGAAGCGATCAATCGATCGAAAAGAACCGAACCGTACGGCACGTAGGCAAGGTAAGATCCAAGCCCACACAAGATCATCCACGTCAACCCACTGATCTGTCCTTGGTCATAGGACAAGGTGCCGAGACCCATCATTGCCGTTCCCGCAGTCATGATGGCAAAGGCACCTATCAATCCCCAGCGGTTGTTCTTGATCAAAGTGAGCAACCCCAACGCGGCGACAACTCCAAGCGCAACCCACAACTCGCTGCGCGTGAAAATCGCCGGTTCCTCGCCATACCCGAGAGCTCTGAAAATCTCCGCACCAAAGTTGTCTCGAAATTCACGGTAGGCCGTTAGGAAGAAATACGCGATCATCAGCATGATCAAGCCAACGCAGAATTGCTTGACGAATTGCCAACGCTGCTCGCCGTTCATCGTTCGACGCTCGACCCGCGCCCGCACGTCCTCATCAGTTGCCTGGGGAACCTGATTCAACATCCATACGGATAAGAGAAAAGGTAGAAAGAAGATCATTCCAGTGACGAAGGGCATCCAGAATTGATCGACTTGATGCACGCTCATCAGCCAGCGACCAACGTCTTTCACCACTCCGCTAGCAACAATAAATGAACAACTGAGCCCGGCGAGCAGCATTTCCGAGAGACGACGCCCTTCGAGATACCAAACGACCAACCCCCAGACCATTCCTAGAGGAAGACCGTTACAGAAGATCGCCACGACTTTTAGATCGTTTGGTAAAACAGCAAAACACAAGAGTGCAAACTGTGCGAGAAAGATCATCGCCAGCAGCATTCGAGTGCGTTGATTCCGAGTCACTTCGCTACAAACCTTGATCCCGATGACCTTCGAGATCGCGTAACCCACAATCTGGCTGACGACGAACACGGTCTTTAACTCGAGTTCTGTGTCAAAGAGCTTCAAACCTTCGAACTCAGCGGCTGAAAATGGCTTGCGAAAAGCATACATGCAAAAATAGGTCGAAAACGCGCTGGCGATCGTAAACGAAATAAAAACGGGTGCTGGCATTGAGATGAGCCAGTTCGTCAATCGGCCATTCTGTTTGGATTCTTTCATGTTCGTCAAACACCTCGGCAGCAAGCTTTGGAAATACGACGTACGACCGAAGCGTCAGCGAGCAGATACGAGCCCCAATTTGTCGCGTCGTCACCACTTTGGCACATGGCGTCTGAAAAAACGAATCTACTCGGCATGGAGCTTCTCGATTAGTTGGGGAACAAGCTCATACAGATCGCCCACCAATCCGTAATCAGCAACTTCAAACATCGGCGCATCCGGATCGTTGTTGATCGCCACGATGACCTTGGAGTTTTTCATCCCGGCCAGATGCTGCACAGCGCCGGAGATTCCCATGGCGATATACAATTCCGGCGCAACGATCTTGCCGGTCTGCCCGACCTGAAAATCGTTCGGTGTAATCCCCGCGTCGACCAGGGCACGCGAGCTTCCTGTGGCACCGCCAAGTTGGTCGGCAAGTCCCCCGACGAGGCGTTCAAAGTCATCAGAGTTCTTAATCGCTCGCCCTCCCGAGACGACGATTCTGGATTCCGTCACATCGGGGCGATGACTCGATCTCGTTTCAATTTTTTCGAATGAAATATGATTCGGTAACGACGACTCGTCGATATCGACGGTGATGATTTCGGATTCGTCGACACTCGCGACCGCTGGTTCGTAGGCAGAGCCGCGAATTGTAATGATTTGAGGGTGACCGATAAGTGTTACTGTGGCCGTGACGGCGCCGGCGAACATTGGACGACGAAGGACGAGTTTATCGTCTTGAACTGTATGCCCGACAACGTCGCTGGCCATCGATCCACCGAGCAATCCTGCTGCCCGGCCAACGACGTCCTTCGCGTATGATGTTGAAGCGGCGACGACCAAATCGATTTTGCGTTGAATGGTCACATCGGCAATGACTCTGGCGTAACGATCGGCCACAGGTGCAGTCAGCGATTCGCTGTCCAGGCAGAGTACCTTGGAGATTGAGGCAGCTTCCTTGGCGACACTAGCGATTCGGTGACCGATGACAAGGCACTCCACCTCGCCGTCGGTCTGCGCCGCAACGGAGTTCGCAAATGCAACTGCTGAACGTGTGCCTGAACGTAAAACTTCAGTATCGTGTTCCGCGACGACCAGGATTCGCATCTTGTTCCTCCGTCATATTACTTTTGCTTCGTCACGCAGCCGAACGACCAGCTCATCGACCCCGCTTACGCGGATGCAGTTACGGCCGGTCGATAAGACCTCCATATGGAGCAATTGAATGCGAGGCTCAATTTCCAGGCCGAGCTGTTGAAATTCGAGCCGTTCAATTGTCTTCTTGCGGGCCCGCAGGATGTTGGGCAATGAGGCGTAGCGTGGTTCGTTTAATCGTAGATCTGTTGTGACCACCGCTGGCAGTCGAACAACCACAGTTTCAATTCCCGCATCCGTTTCGCGAGCGACGCGGAGGCCGTTTTCGGTGAAGTCGAGCTTTGATGCGAACGTGGCCTGGGGCCAATCGAGCAACGCAGCCAGGAATTGGCCGGCTTGATTCGAATCGTCGTCAACCGCTTGCTTGCCCATTAGCACTAAATCGGCTTGTTCGCGTTGGACGATCACGGACAGGATCCGAGCCACATTCCATGAATCGAGCGCTGCCGCGCACTCGATGAGCATTGCGCGATCAGCTCCGATGGCGAGTGACGTGCGAAGCTCGCGTTCGTAATCGTCCGAACCGATTCCGACCGCCAACACTTCGACTTCGTCATTCGAGTTTTCTCTGATCCGCAAGGCTTCTTCGACCGCGATGGCGTCGAACGGATTGACGACGTAGGGCAGATTCTCTTCGTCGATGCCGCTGCCATCTGGCCGTATGCGAATCTTCTGGTCTGTGTCCGGCACTCGTTTTGTTGGTACTAGAATTTTCATATTCATCAGCGTGAATAACGAGGCTATCCTGACAGTTTGCCGCACGACAAAGTCAATCTGTCACCGTTAATCCGCCTTTCCTTCCACTCGGCCGTAGTAGCCAGCGTGCATATCGTAACACTTGGTCTTGACTTCGGCTCGGTCCTGAAACCCTGGAATTTCGAAATATCGGTCCGCCTCGATCGCGGCAATGTCGTAATCCGTTTCACCTTTGCGGATCAGATCCGCCATGATGACGCCGATCGTCGGGCTCTGTACAATCCCATGGCCACAGAAGCCCGCACAGTGGTACAGACCTTCGATCTCCGATACCTTTCCGCAGAACGGTTTTCCATCCGGCGTGAAGGTCATAATTCCGGTGGTGATCGTCATCGGTGTTCGTTCGTTGATCCACGGGAAGCGTTGTTGAGCCGCGTAGATCAGTCGGGCGACGTGGATGTCATCCCGTCGTGTCGTCATCGCCGACATGTCGAAGTCGACGGGCAAATCCTTCATCTCGTATTCGACCGCTTCTTCGCCGTACATTCCCACGATTAAACCGCCGCTTTCTGGTCGTGTGTAGAGACGCAGATGGCGATCTCGCACTGCCGGGCTGAGGCGATCGACGGAGTTTGTTTCGGTTGGGCGAGTTGTTAGGTAGCAATGTCCCAACGCCGCCGTTGGCAGGCATGTGCCAGTCAGCTCGGCGAGAAGGTAAGACCACGGCCCGCCGGCATTGACAACGACCGGCGCGTACAACGGACCCTCCGATGTTAGGACACCCTTTACCTTGCCTCCTTCGACGATCATTTCGCCGACTGGACAGTTTGGCCGGAACGTAACGCCGTGACTCTTGCCGATTCGGATGTATGCACTGACCAGTTCCGCCGGCTGAAGGTGTCCATCGGTGGGGCAATAACAGGCGTCCAACAGGTCGTCCGTTCGCATATAGGGTAGCTTGCTTGAGACCTCATCGATCGGCAGATGATCGATGTCGAAATTGATTGACTTGCCCATCTCGACCAAGTCGATGATCTCCCGCTTGCGCTCGGGCGTCTCGGCAATACGTAAGGACCCTGTCTGAACAAAGATCTCGACGTTTGCGCGTTGTTCAAGATCCTTGACGATTTCCACGCCGTCCATGAGCATCCGTGTGGATTCAGCCGTGCCTCGCAACTGGCCAAGCAACCCGGCCGCGCGCCCGGTCGAGCCATTGCCTAGCCGCTCCCGCTCAACAACGACAACATCGGTTCCTCGCAGAGCCAGTTGCATTGCCGTGCTCAATCCAGCAACGCCGCCGCCAATAACGATCACGTCAGCCGTTTGAGTCATCGTAGGTGCATCCTGTGTCGTTCCTGTCATGAAAAAAGGACTGGGTCCGCCTGACCGACGATTGTGGCGATGACGGGTCCGCCCTACCAGGTTTTTTTCCGCAAATCATTTGACTATTTGCGCAGACTGCCGTCTCATGGACGTCCCACGTGCTCAACCAGCCCATGTTGCAGACCCCGACACGAGAGGACCATTTGATGGCCAAAGGACCGCGCGTCGCCATTCTGGTCGAAACGTCGACTTCGTGGGGAACGCAGTTGGTACAGGGGATCGCCAGCTATGCGCACGAGCAGGGGCCGTGGTTCTTCTACCTTGAGCCACGTGGGCGATACGAACGGCTTCGTTTGCCGACTGACTGGGATGGTGACGGGATCATCGCCCGAGTAACGACGGAGACCTTGGCTGACGAAATCATCGCCTCAAGTATCCCGGCGGTGAACGTCTCATGGTACGGTTTTGGTGCGCAGGCAATTGCTCGCTGTACCGTTGACGAGAGCTTATCTGGCCGCCTGGCGGCGGCACACTTTCTGGAACGAGGGTTCGTGCACTTTGCATATTGTGGAGCGTTGTTGCCGCGTCCCGGTTATTCGGACCGATTCGGGCAGTCGTTTTGCGACGCCGTTCGGGCAGCAAGTTTCGATTGTTTCATCCACCGCCCGCAAATGTCGATCCGAGACCCTCGTGCCTGGCCTGCACAGTTAACCGACTTGTGTGGTTGGCTTGAGGGATTACCGAAACCAGTGGGATTGCTAGCCTGGAATGACGTGAGAGGACGACAAGTAACAGAAGCTTGTCAATACGCTGGAATCCCCGTACCAGAAAAGGTCGCTGTCCTCGGCGCGGAAAATGACGAGTTGATGCGGGCCGTTTCAAGTCCGCCATTGTCTAGCATCGATGTGTCGGCGAAACGGGTCGGTTACGAGGCAGCGCAAATGCTGGCCGGAATGATGCATGGCAAGAAACGTCCGCCGGAGCCAATCTTTGTCGAACCCCGTGGCATTGTATCGCGACAATCAACCGACACCTTGGCGATTGCCGATTCCGAGCTCGCTGCCGCGCTTCGATTCGTCCGCGAAAACGCTCACCGCGGCATCCGAGTCTCCGACGTGGTCGCCCATGTGCACCTCTCTCGCCGGGTCCTCGAGCAGAAATTCAAACAACTGCTCGGTCGTTTACCCGCTGCGGAGATCCGTCGAGTCCGCATTGATTTGGCACAACGAATGTTGATGGAAACAGAATTGGCGATGCCGCAAATCGCTTCGGCATGTGGCTTTCAACAACCGGAGGTCTTTACCCGTACCTTCCGCCGTGAGACAGGCCAAACGCCAACTAGCTTTCGCCGACACGTGCGAGGTCGATGAATCAGCCGCTGGGCGCTAGCCCACGGTTTTCATGGCCGATAGTAGATCGTACAGGAACCGACGCTTACGCCTGCCTTCTGATCGGTCGATTGCACAGACAGCACTAGAATCACTCAAACACGTTGTGCCCACTGTGGCACGGCGTTATGTTATCGTCGCCGTCCATGCATCTCTCGAATTCTATACAAGCCTAGGCCGGGGTACTGGCGAGGAGTTTTGCCGTGTCGTTAGAGAAGGGAATGTTAAACCTGGATCAACTGCGTGAATTGGTCGGTCGCGATGAGATCGATACCGTGTTGGTTGTCTTTACGGACCTCTACGGACGTTTCATGGGCAAACGGTTCGATGCGAGTTTTTTCTTAGACCAGGTGGCGAGCGGCGGCACTCACGCCTGCAATTATCTGTTGACCGTGGACATGGAAATGGAACCAGTGCCCGGTTATCAGTTCGCGAATTGGGAAAAGGGATATGGCGATTTTCACGTTGTGCCGAATCTCAATACGCTGCGTATCGCGAGCTGGCTCGATCGCACGGCACTCGTTCTGAGCGATGTCGAATGTGAATCTGCTCACGGTCCTGTCGACGTAGCGCCTAGATCGTTGTTGAAACAACAGGTCGAACGGGCAACGGATTTGGGTCTTGAGGTGATGGGTGCTTCGGAGCTGGAGTACTACATTTTTCGTGACTCATACCGCGATGCGATGCAAAAAAACTACGGCGATTTAAAAACTGCCGGCTGGTATCTGGAAGACTACCACACGTTGCAGGGTGGTCGAGAAGAAGACCTCAATGGAGCGGCGCGGCGACACTTGGCCGCCTCGGGTGTACCTGTCGAATCGACCAAAGGAGAGTGGGGGATTGGGCAGCACGAATTGAATATTCGCTACTGTGAGGTGCTCGAAATGGCAGACCGCCACGGTGTGCTCAAGCAATGTCTCAAAGAAGTTGCCGATCGTCTCGGTGCCAGCGTCACGTTCATGGCTAAGTACGCTGCTGATCAAGCCGGGTCAAGCTGCCACGTGCACATGAGTTTGTGGCGAGAGGGCGTGAATGCGTTTGCCGGAGATGTCAAAGTTGGTGACCTACGCGTGTCGGACACCTTCCGACACTTCGTGGGTGGCTGGCTGGCGCGGCTTCCAGACTTGATGGTCTTTATTGCACCGACGGTCAATTCATACAAACGATTTCAATCGGAATCGTGGGCGCCGACTCGATTGGCCTGGAGCGTGGATAATCGAACGGCCGGTATTCGCGTCGTTGGGTCGGGATCAAGCCTGCGATTGGAGTGTCGAGTTCCGGGCGCCGACTGTAATCCTTACTTGACGTACGCAGCATTGCTCTCCGCCGGTCTTGACGGAATTGCCAACGAGACCGAGCCACCGGCTATTTTTGTTGGTGACGTTTACCAGACGGAAGATGCGCCGAGTGTCCCACAGAGCTTACGCGAAGCGACGGACCGGTTCGAGAGTTCGGACTTCGCCAAAACAACGTTCGGCGAAGATGTAGTGAAGCACTACGCCCACTTTTTCCGCGTTGAGCAGGAGGCATTTGATCGATCTGTGACCGATTGGGAGCGGGTGCGGTATTTTGAACGAATATGATCAAGGATAGAGTTTTGTCGGTGAGAAACAGACGACTTTTTTCACATGGAGCAGAGGGCGAATTTGAATTCTCTTCTAATCGGCATTACGTCCTATGGTATCGACGAACAAGGTAGTTACACGCTGCCCGCCGAATATGTGACCGCGACGCGCCGAGCTGGCGGCGTCCCCGTGTTGATTCCACCTGGTGAGACTCATCATGAGTCTCTTTACGGACGATTGGATGCCGTCATCCTGACCGGTGGTGGTGACCTTCACCCGGATACATACGGCGGCCCGGCCCATTCGACGATCTACATGACTGACGTCGATCGTGACAAGATGGAAATCGCCATCACCCAACGGGTGATCGATTTGCAAATCCCGACACTGGCGATCTGTCGTGGTGCACAGGTGATCAACGTTGCACTGGGCGGCACATTGCACGCTCATATTCCCGATGTCTTTGGCGAGGTGGTTCGGCATCGACTGCCACCGCGAGAACCGACACTACACGGAGTAGAAGTCGATGCCAATTCGGCTCTACATGACTTACTGGGTGCAACTGAGTTTGAGGCCGCCTCCTGGCATCATCAGGCAATCGATGATCTTGGATCGGATCTTCAGGTTGTCGCCCGAGCGTCCGATGGCGTTATCGAGGCGATCGAGATGCCAAGCCACCCCTGGCTATTCGCCGTACAGTGGCACCCAGAACTCACCGCGGCGAAAGATCCAATCCAACAAAACCTGTTCGACGCTTTGGTTGATGCGTCGCGGGCGAAAGCTTGAAGAAAGGTAAACTCCGATGCGTTTGGCAGATAAAGTGGCCCTGGTCACGGGTGCGGCGAGCGGCATTGGCCGAGAAGCGGTACTGTTGTTTGCACGTGAAGGCGCCAGCGTCATTGCCGTCGACATCGACGACGTTGGCGGCCGAGAGACGGTGGCAGCCGCCGAGTCAGAAGGCGGTCACGCCCATTTCGTCGCCGCTGACATTTCTCAGGACGAAGCCTGCCGTCAGATGGTCGAGGAATCGGAACGGATCTATGGACGTCTGCACGTGCTCTTTAACAACGCTGGTGTCATGCTTGGCGACGACGGGGATTCGCAGGCAACCGCCGAGTCGGTCTGGGATCAGACGATGAACATCAATGCGAAGGGTGTTTTTCTCGGCTGCAAACATGGGATTCCCGCGCTGCGCAGAGCGGGCGGTGGATCGATCATCAACACGGCCTCTTTCGTCGCCGTCCTTGGAGCTGCGACCCCGCAAATCGCCTACACCGCTTCCAAGGGTGCGGTCTTATCGATGACGCGCGAACTGGCGGTGATCCACGCCCGCGAGAACATTCGCGCTAACGCGCTCTGCCCGGGCCCGTTGCGTACTAAGTTGCTGATGGATTTTCTCGATACCGAAGAAAAACGGCAGCGTCGTCTAGTGCATGTTCCGATGGGCAGATTTGGTGAAGCCAGCGAGATGGCCAAAGCGGCCCTCTTTCTCGCTTCTGACGAATCGTCGTACCTGACCGGCAGTACATTTGTCGTCGATGGCGGAATTACGGCTGCCTACGTCACCCCAGAATGATCGACGCATAGTGGCGTGGTGCGAATTTATTAGAGCAACTTCAACAGTTTTCTGGCGTTGTACCGAAAGATTTTCTCTTCGACCTTCGCCGGTAGGTCCAATTTCTGTTCGAACAGCTCGAATTGTGGAACCTGTTGCCCTGGTGCCAGAAAGTCGGTGCCGAACATGATTCGATCTTGACGGCGAATAAGGAACTCGCGACCAAACTCGAGATCACGACTGATTGAATTCGCACCACTTCCGGCCGAGAGTTCGCCGTAGATGTTGGGATACTTCTCCATCAACTGGTCAATCGCACCGCCCGGAATCGTCTTACCCTTCGGATAGCCGCCGAGCGATTCTTGGGTCGCGTCCCCCGATATGGATGCCCACCAGCCAGGCCCGTGGCCGATAAAATTCGTCTTCGGGTTCTGAATCAAAACCTTTTGTAACCCGGGAAGTCCGGGCTTGTCTGTGTTGCGCTGGTTGTCCAAGTGAAACAGGACGGGAAGACCAGCTTCGCCACAAGCTGCGAACAAAGCCATGTTTCGAGGATCATCAAAGGGAATTCCTGGTTTGCTTTCTCCGAAGCCCTTCGCGCCGCGATCAATATATCGTTGCAGCATCTCGACCAGCCCTTTGTGACCGCCCCGATAGGAGGTTCGCGGGTCGATCGTGCAAAACGGAATCAGGCGATCGCGATACGGCTTCGTTTCTGTTAACACGAAATCGGGCGTTAGTGGATAGCTCGACGCTTCCGGATTGATCAATGGTAAGATGACCGCCTGGGAAATATCGTGGGCGTCCATCCAACGTAAGAGGGCTTCCGATGTCAAGACTTGCGTGCTGTTCCACGTCTGCCCCAAATGTGTGTGCATGTCAAAGTACTTACCCGGCGGAAATGGTCCTTCCTTTGCTCGCGAGATCGAGGAGGTGACCGCTGTGACAGCGACGCTGGCAATAAAGCTCCGACGAGTGACCATGTGTGTTACCTCGATAACGTGCGACCCAATTGGCTTGTGGGCGGTGTCTGTTACGGTGAATCGTCGTCAGTATACTTTAAATAAGGCCACTATCGAGCAGTTATCACTCGATTCGCCAATGATTCGATACGGAACTTCGCGCGCTCACCGACGTCTTTAACCCCTCACGAAAAGCTGCTCGGCAAACACACGAGGTTGTCATGATTCGAGATTGCAAACAAATACTCTTACTTTTGCTTTTGTTGATCGCGATCCTCAGTCGCCCTGTCGATGCGGCTCGTGCGATTGAATCGAAGACGATCACGGTCTTCAAGAATGGCTCGGACGGCTACAACATCTTTCGTATTCCGGTCATCGTCAAAGCTGGTAACGGAGACTTGTTGGCCATCTGCGAGGCAAGGGAGGGTGGTGACGCAAGTGAGATCGATCTTGTACTGAAGCGATCGACCAATAACGGAGAGTCGTGGCAGCCACTGCGAATTATCCAAGAAAGCGATGACTTTCGTGATCTGTTTTCTGCAAATGCTCCGCCCGTCACCATCGGTAACCCAGCGCCGGTCGTCGATTTGCTCGATCCGCGGCATCCGGGACGAATCTGGCTTCCCTTTACGGTGGAAAACGACCGTGTGTTTATTACCTACAGCGACGACCACGGTGCCACCTGGGAGCCGCGACGCGAGATTACCGACGAAACCAAAAAAGAGAACTGGGGTTGGTATGCAACCGGTCCAGTACATTCGATTCAATTGCAACGTGGCTCGCATCGGGGTCGACTTGTCGTCCCAGCCGACCATCGACTCGGCAAGGATCGAGGCCCGGAAGGCGTTCAGGCTTTGCTTAGTGATGACCACGGGGCGACGTGGCGTTTGGGAGCGATCGACGATACGTACGACGACGACATGAAGGCGAACGAAACGACGGTAGTCGAGCTGAATGATGGTCGGCTATATTTCAACACACGAAATCAAAAAGGGAAAGCGAACGGGACTCGCGGTGGTGCGTACAGCAGTGACGGGGGTGAGTCATTCGACAGGGCGCAAAATTCGGTCTACAAATGGTTCACGCCTGAGCCGCCGCCATTTGATCCGCCGGTGGTGCAATGCTCGCTACTCAGAGCTGCGTCCACCGTTGACGGTGATGATCTCGACCTGATCCTGTTTTCCGGCCCAGACGAGAGTGGCCCCAGTGGAAAAGGGCGAAGTGACCTGCGGTTGCGTTACTCGACCGACGAAACGCTGACATGGCACGATGGACCCCTGATTCATGAGGGGCCAGCAGCGTATAGCGACATGGTTCGTTTGGACAAGCGGCAGGTTGGAATCTTGTTTGAGGCCGGCAGAAAAGGCGGAAGCCGATATGACCAGATTGGGTTTGTTCGCTTTGACCTGGATTTGCTGAGAACTAGGTAAGGACAACGGAGCATCCTGTATCCGTAACACTCGTGTAACGCTACTTCGATCGGAGACGTTGACGCATGATCCGAAAATCAATCCTCTCGGTTTGCATCCTATTCGTCCTGTTCTCCATCGGATCTGCGGAAGTAACTCGGATCGTAATTACAGAACGCGAACCGTATCAACAAGGCAAGTCGTTTGCGGGTATCGGATCCTACGAGTGGATCCGTGGCCGTGTTGAATTCACCGTAGATCCGAATGATCTGGCCAACGCCACAATCGTCGATCTTGAGCATGCGCCCACCAACGATGCCGGTCGTGTGAAGTTTTCGGCGGACCTGGAGATTCTGGCGCCGGTAGACCTTGCCAGGTCGAATCGAGCGATACTCTACGACGTGAACAACCGTGGCAATCGCGTTTGCCTGGGGCAATTCAACGGTGGCGGAGGCGAGGATTTCCTGCTACGTAGGGGATTTATCATCGTTTGGAGCGGGTGGATTGCCGAACTTCTGCCTGCTGCTGGACGTCTGTTGCTTGATGCGCCGATTGCGTCGTTGAATGGACAACCGATAAAGGGTGTCGTGCGGGCGGAATTTGTTTCAAATCGAAAGGCCGATCGCTATACCATTTCGCACTTTGCGAATCACGGTAGTTATCCGCCAACAAACGCTGGACTGGCCAACGCGGTTTTGACGTCGCGTTTGAACGAGGCCGACCGACGACTTGTCGTGCCAACGTCACAGTGGAAGCTGCATCAAAGCTATGTCGAAGCAAATGGCAGGCGGTCGCTGCTGCCGAAGATCGAAATTGAGATCGTCGGCGGAATCCAGCCAGCGGTGATTTATGAACTCGTTTACGAAGCGGAGGGCCCCATCGTTCAGGGCTTGGGTCTGGCCGGTATTCGTGACCTGATCAGCTACTTCAAGTACGACCGATCAGAGCAGAATCCACTGCGAGTTGGTGACAAACCGGTGGCACCATTTGCGTATGGATTTGGTGTGTCGCAAAGCGGCCGTTGCCTCCGGCAGTTCTTGTACGACGGTTTCAACGCTGACGAGCGTGGCCGCAGAGTACTTGACGGAGTTATTCCTCACGTTGCCGGTGGTGGTATGGGATTCTTCAACCATCGATTCGCCTCGCCGACCCGTCATAACACACAGCATGATAATCACCTCTATCCGGCAGACGTATTCCCGTTCACTTATGGACTATCTCGCGACCCATTTACCAATCGCCAGGAGGGGATCTTAACGCGGTCTCTCGCCGACGGCACCTGTCCAAAAGTGATGCACATCCAAACGTCTTCCGAGTATTGGCACAGGGCCGGGTCGCTTGTGCATACCGATCCGAGTGGGAAGCTGGATGCGGAGATACCGAATTGTGTGCGCATCTATACGATCGGCGGGGCACAGCACGGTCCAGGAAGCGGACAGGTACAGGCGGGTGGTAGCGGTCAATTGCCCCGCAACCCGACCGACTATCGCCCACTGATGCGGGGACTGTTAACGGCAATCGTCGCATGGGTTCAAGAGGACGTCACGCCGCCAGCGAGTGTCTATCCCAAAATGGCTGACGGCACTCTCGTCGGGTGGGAACGCAAAAATAGGGGGTGGCGCCCCCTGCCAAACATCGTCTATCCCTCAGTAATTCACGCTCCTGAGTTCGTCGACCGCGGTCCGGAGTTTTTGACGAAACGTCGCGCCAGTATTCAACCACCCGTGCGGTTGGGAGTCTATGGCGTGCGAGTTCCTGCATACAAGAATGACAACAACGAACGAGGATGCCTGCTGTTACCTACAGTTGCCGTCCCGGTCGCAACGTTCACAAGTTGGAATCTGCGCTCGATAAGCATAGGCGGTGAGAACGAGCTATTGAGTCTGGCTGGTGGCTATATTCCGTTCCCGAGAAATCCGCAAAGCAGGCGAGAATCCGCTGACCCGAGATTGTCATTAGTTGAACGGTATAGCGGATTCGACCAGTACTTCACGCTTTATAGCGAGCATGTCAGTCGCTTGGTGCAAGACAGGTACATTCTTGAAGAAGATCGACCTCGACTCTATCAGCTGGCGAGGAAACATCGAGATCTGTTCTCGAAGTAAGAGCCATTGATGCGAGTTGCTGTCGGATTCATGGCGCGCTCGGAAGAATTCGATAAGAGAGATCAGGCGTACGTGCCCATTTCCCAACTGGTGTTTTCTTGAGCGAAGCAATTGTTTTATATGTTAAGGCATGAAGGAGCTGCGTGAACTTCGGAAGGAACTGGACGCGGCGGTCAAGCCTGGACATGAGCCGTCGAAGCGATCGCGTTTGATGTTATCGAGAAGCTGGCCAATCGATGCGAGCGGCTGGAGAAGGAGAACCAGCGGCTACGGCAACGAATCGCCGAGTTGGAGAAGCAAGATTTACCCGCGTCTACTCTCACCACGGGCGCCGCGAGTTCCTTTTCGCTGGACGCAGAGCAGAAGCGGCGACAACGCAAGGATCGCAAACGAAAGACGACGACGAAGTGCAAGTCTGGCCGAAAGCCGAACAAGGACAAGTTGGCTTGCGTCGCCCGCTGGGTCGATATTCTGCCCGAAGGCGCGCGTACCATCAAGGTACACCGCTCGCCTACAACGGTTCTATTGCGCGCTCACACTCGGTCGACCAGCACAAGCGTACACTTCTAGAAGAACTTAATACAATAAGGAAACTCGTACCGTGCTCCCTTGTTGGCCTCCATCGCCCCAATGACTAACATAATCAAGGCACCAATGGACAGTAGCGACGAAAGCGGAAGAATTGCTAAGGTAATTGTTAACCGCACGATACCCGGAAGAGCGAAGGTCGCCAGCGACACTGGGATGAGACATAGGGAAACAATGAACAACGTAATCGTCAAGTTAAGTACGTTCCTGCCGTGATCGTCGATGAATTTCGATTCATCGCGTTTTATTAGCCACAGAATTAGCGGCCCTACGAATCCCGAGACAATTCCCAATAAATAGATCAACATCGCTATCGTACGTACTTCCTGGCTCGGACCGCTGATGAATGGTGCGCGTTCCTGACTTCTCTCGCTTGCTGGCGCCTCTTCAACCGGGGCCAATGTGAGCTCCTCAAAGTCGTCGTCCGCCGCCGGTGTCTGGTCGGGGAACAGGCCGGTGACTTGGCTCGCGCAATAGAAATTTTCTCCCGAGGTTTTTCGCACTTTGTCATCCGGTTTGAGCTTTCCCTTTGCGGCGAAACTCTTGAGCTGCGCAGAGGTGAATGGGCCTTTTTCGACACCCGCGCGATTGACAATCCAATTTGTAGTCATACGGTCCGCCGATCCGTTTTGTCGTTCGGTAAGTCACGACGCAAGACGCCGACTTCCGTCGAGCTTGATTCACGTCGAGAACGACCGATAGTATCCGGTAAGTGGAATGCGTTTGCAACAAGATCAGGCGTACGCGCCCATTTTCCAACTGGTGTTTTCTTGAGCGAAGCAATTGTTTTATATGTTAACGCATGAAGGAGCTGCGTGAACTTCGGAAGGAACTGGACGCGGCGGTCAAGCCTGGACATGAGCCGTCGAAGCGATCGCGTTTCAAACACGTCCACGGCATCGACGAGCGACTGATCCGCAGTCACTGAGACAACATCTTGCGTGGCATAATGTTCGAGGGAAACAGCGTCCGTATGAAGGTCATACATTAACGACAACAGGTCTTTTTCGGTGATGATCCCGATCAATACTCCAGTGCCGTCGACGACAGGAAGCCCACTGATTTCATTCTCGATCAATACGCTGCATGCGGTGTCGATGCTCTCATCCATATGGATGGAAATCGGACTTACTGCGACAGTCTCGCCAGCACATCGCCGCAAGGCCTGAAGAAAACCTCGGAATCCATCTTTGCCTCTGTCACCAAGGAAATCCACCGTCCGCTGACGCCCGTCTCGCGGCGCACGATTGTTCAATCGACGCCATTCCTCTCACGGTTCAGTGCGACCGAATGCACATCGATTACTTGTTTGCCTTGAATATCGAGTGATCCGAGTCGTAGGGTCCCCGGTCCTTTTTCTAACTGAAGCGTACCCATATGGAGCGGTCGGAAATCCTTAACGAAGTAGTGCGAATTGGCGACACGTTCCTTTGATTTGTCGTACAGCGGAGGATCAAACACGTCGACGACTTTGGCCTGGACGGACGAAACTCCATTGAGAGATAGTTGCAACGTGGCGCCCTCGTTTCCAGCGGCGCAAGTGTAATACACGACGACCTCGTATTCGCCGCTGTGGCCAACGTCGATATCCCAGGTAATGAAATCTTGGCGTCGGGTCCAATGAGTGAAGAAAGAATTGTTCGGCGCCTTCGAACTGCGTTTGATCGTACCGTGTTCGATTCCGTCCCGCGCTGTCAATGTGGTCGATGCGCCGTATCCAACGGTAAAGGGCCGATCGGAGTTGTTCTTGAAATGGACTGTCATCTGCTCTGCATGCTGTCTTGCTTCGCGTTGCAATCGTGCGGTCAACTGCGGATGACGATCCGCCACATTGGTCCGCTGACCGGGATCGGAGACGATGTCGAATAGACGGCCATTAGAATCGAGCCTGAATTGTTGGGTTCGGACGCTGACCTGGTTTCTTCTAATCGAAAACAGTGACCGCGGTTCCCAATCGGCCGACTCTTCCAGCAACAGCGACCGGAAGCTGCGACCGTCTAGTGGCTTCTCACTTGGTTTTTCGATGTCCGCCAAATCGCAGAGTGTGGGCAGTAAATCGATGGCACCGAGGACGGGGGAAATCGTCGTGCCAGCTCGGACATTCCTCGGCCAACTCACGTAACATGGGGACCGCAAGCCTCCTTCATCGATGGATCCCTTTCGTCCCTTTAACCCGCCATTAAAACGGTATGAATTGGGTCCGTTATCGGAAAAATAGATGACGATCGTGTCTTCGCCAAGCTTTAAATCGTCGAGCTTTTTCAGAATGCGACCGACGTTCCAATCGATGTTCTCGCAGAGTGCCAGTGCGGCTCGCGTCATCATCACATCTTCACGTTCCGGATCGCGATGACGCATCCCGATATCTTTCCCGTCGAATTTTTCGTAGAAGCGGTCCGGGACCATCATCGGCGAATGTGGTGTATTGAATGGGACATAACAAAAGAACGGGCCTGCCTGATTTTCTTCGATAAACGCCATCGCATGTTCGGTAAAGTCATCCACAATGAATCCCTTACCGCGTACTCGCTGTCCGTTGTGATCCAACGGTGGGCTAAAGTAATGACCCCAGTGGCCCGACGTGAATCCGTAGTATTCGCCAAAGCCTCGTTGGTTGGGGTGATAGGGGGGCTGTGTGCCGTTGTGCCACTTGCCAAATGCACCTGTTGCATAGCCGGCTGCCTTGAACAAGTCTGCGACCGTTGTTTCGTCCGGATTCAAGCGGCCCTCGCCGCGGCTGACGCCGCTGACCCCAGTGCGGGGATAGTACCGTCCCGTCAAGAACTCGGCACGAGTCGGTGCGCATACCTGGCAGACATAGAAATGTTCCAACGTCGCACCAGCGCGGGCCAACGCATCAATGTTTGGAGTCGCAAGGTTCGTGTTGCCGTTGACACTGAGATCGCCCCAACCTTGATCGTCGGTGAGGATAATGACGACATTGGGTAGACTTTTTGTCTCCGCAGAACACTTGTTGTTTAAGAGTGACAATGACAGCAACACGGGCGAGAATATCAGAACGATCG
>DUDC01000179.1:396-3346 GCA_012959465.1 Planctomycetaceae bacterium | reverse complement strand
CCAGAATGTCTTGAGAAACAGCACGGTTGAAAACAACAGCGTTTGATGGCCACAGGTCGTTACAACCAATACAGATACATGTCGGATGAGTTTTTGGATAGAACGCCCTTCTTCAAGAAACCTCAGTGAAAAATCGTTCTTACCGTGCTGCTGGTAGAAGTTAGCAGTCCGCTGGCTGAACATTCTAATCCGAGCCGCCTGGGATCCTCAAAACAGCTTCCTCCGCCACCGCCACCGAGCGAACAATTGCCAGGATCGCCACCCTGAAAGCCAGCCAGAGTCCGGTTAGTTTTCAGTCGACGAGCCGAGGCCGTACAACCGCTGTGATCACTCCGGAAAGCGATGGACTCCCGTAGTCCCTCTTCGACGACCTCATCAGCTACGAACTCTGTCTCCCCGTGATCCGTCACCGGTTCCTCGGAAGTGGAGTGTCCCCACTGCGGTGAACTGCTCACCGTGCCAGTCGATGATCCAATGGGTGAAGAGTCGTCCGTCAAGGCTTGTTGCAAGTCGCACGGCGGGAGCGGACTGATGCTCCAGCACCGCCGACTCGAACGGGTACGCGTACGTGTATTGCACTGCCATCGCCATGAGTCACCTCGCACCAGTCGGAGCCAAATGCTCCATGCCTCTTCGTTCACCGTCCTCAGCTTTTTTTAGCCCACTATAGGACCGAGAGACCTACCTCTTGGATTGCAGCCCGACCCGACTTACGGTACGGCCGTGGCATCGGCTGCGCGTTATTGTTTTCATCGATCGTGCGGCAACGCAGCGTGTACTCGCCCGCGGGCAATCCGGGATTCAAGAAGGCCCAGTGGGCTTTCGTCGCCCGCAGTGGCCAGCTTTTGGGCTGGCCCGTTGCCGGGTCGAAGCCGTGCGTTGGTGCGGGAATCTTATCGTCTGGAATATCGCCTCCCCAAGTCTTCGGCGGCGGTAAAATTTCGGCGTCTTGCCACGGTGCTTTAACGAAGTGCTTGTCGCCCTCAGGAAGATCGTCGTCGTCGTTGTGAATCCAAACCTGGACCTTCTTCAGCCCTGAAATCCCAACCTGCGCATACCCTGTGACGGCAATCGGTTGACCGCTCTTTACGATCTTGGGAACGGAAAGCGTCTCGCAAAATGTTTTGAGTGGACTGTCGACATCGTTGTTCTGTTCGCCATACGTGTCGTTGGCCGTCCAGAGGTTTGATAAGAAGACGTGAGAAAGCCATTTGATGTTCTTGAAGCCGTACGATTCTGGAATGACGACCCGCACCGGAGCTCCGCGTTCGGGCGATAACCACTGCCCGTTGAGCTTGTAACAGAGGATGACCGGCGGTAGTCCGTACATGTCTTCGAGGATTCGGCCGACTGGCAACGAACTGCGAAACATCTGTTTCGGGTCATCGTTGTGATACCCGCAGTAAAAGACTCGCCGTAAATTCAGACTCGGTTGTGTCAGCCAAAGCACCTCTCGCAACGGCACACCTTCCCAAATGCCATTGCCCAACGGGCAACCCAAGTTGAGGCAGGTCATGATTTTGGGAAAGCGGACTGCTTGCGTTTCGGCCAATTTCATCAGGTCTTTGAAAGTGAAGGCCGTACCGTTCTCTTTGGTCAACGGTTTGCGCAATTGGGCTTTGTTGTCAGGATCGGCAACGACTTCGAGACTCCAAGTATCTCGCGTCAGTCCAACTTCCTTTCGCTTGGCCTCGTCAAGGGAGTGTGGCCTCGGTTTGCCTCGGGAAACGTCTCGAAAGTCGTCCAATTTGGTCAGCCACGTCTCGAGTCCATCAATGGCTGTCTGCAGCGCAGGCTCACGTTCGGCTCCACGTAGCAACGCCGGCAAAACACCCCATGCGGCCAAGCCAGCAGTACCGCGGCGAAGAAAGTAACGCCGGGTGAGACCTGAGTGCTGGGCGAGGAATTCGGCGGTGTCAGGATTCATGGCCGGGGCCTTTCGTGTCTTGCCAGGTCTGCATTCAACAGCTTGTGCCGTCGACGTCCACGATATTAGGTTACCAAAAATCAGCCGCCGAGCGGTAAGCCTACGGTTTTTCGTTGCGGATCATACACTCGTGCCGGTGCCAAGAACCGGACGCTAACGCGTGCCGGCTGATAACACGTGCAACACATATCCCACGCGCTATGCCGTTTTCCCAAAAAGAACAACATCGTTGGCAGGAACTGTCATCGTTGCTTGCCAATGAGCGGCAAGCCATCGAAACGTCTCGATCGAAGTGAAACCGACGTGAGTCAAATCATCTTTGTAGTGCCAATGCGAGAAAGCTTCGCGGTCGATCACACGTTTGGTCATGATTCCAAGCCATCCGCCTGGCTTTAAACAAGACCAAAGTCTGTCCAATTCTCGTCGCGGAAAATGCAAATGCTCGACCACTTCCGAAGCGGTAATGAAATCGTACCGTTGTTGCAGCGGCTTGGTATCCGATGCGTAGAACGGGTCGTAAACCTCCATTCGATGTCCGGCCTCCTCGAACATCACCGAGAGGGTCGGACCCGGCCCTGACCCGAAATCGAGACCGAAACTATTGGGCGCCAAGCACAGCGACATCGGAGTGAAAAGACGGTCGAGGAATCGACGGTACCGAGGATCAGCGGCGGAATTCTGGTGGTCGTCGTATACCGCTTTCTCCTCGTCCGCCGACAAGAACTGGTGAGGTGGCACAAAAACCAAGGAGCAGATGGGGCAACGGTAATAGTCGCGACTATCCTGATAGAAATGGCGGCCACCGGATGTCCGACACAAGGGACAGGTCCGGTCGGTTGAATCGCGACTCGTTGCAGAATTCTGATGCATGTTTTTACGAAGTGCACTTTTGATGAACTTGTACCAGGCACACGCCGTGTGCCGTCAACCGATTGTCGTCGTTACCTTACACGACGGCACGGATACTCCAAGTCGGCACCAATGTACTCTTGGTCCGTTATCTCATTCTTCCGTTTCGTTCGC
>DUDC01000179.1:0-253 GCA_012959465.1 Planctomycetaceae bacterium | reverse complement strand
CTTTCTTAAAGACACCGGCATGAGTGTATTTCAAGTACGGCTGGCCCCAGTGGTTGGTGTAGATTTCCACACTATAGGCGCCTTTGAACAGCTTTACGTCGCCGGCGACCACGTGGCCATTGAGTCGAAACTGTGTCCCGCTATCGGGAATATCAACGGTGTAAATGCCGGTTTCCGGAATGACCAGTTTTGCAGTTCCAATGTAGTCAACTTGTCCGTACGACAATACGCCTTTCAACTTGGCTTCAATATC
>DUDC01000178.1 GCA_012959465.1 Planctomycetaceae bacterium | reverse complement strand
CGAGTCGGCCACGCGTATCTTTTCACCGGAGCCCGAGGTGTTGGGAAGACTTCCACCGCCAGAATCTTCGCCAAGGCCCTAAACTGTCCCCAGGCCAACGAAACGGGGGCGAATGGCGCCTGCACGTGTGACATTTGCCAGGGAATTGACTCGGGCGACGATATCGATGTCCTGGAAATTGACGGTGCCAGCAACCGCGGTATCGACGAGATCCGGCAGCTTCGCGCGAACGTCAGCATTCGTCCGAGCCGGGCGCAGTACAAGATCTACATCATCGACGAAGTTCACATGCTGACGTCGCCGGCGTTTAATGCACTGCTGAAGACGTTGGAGGAACCACCCGGACACGTTAAGTTCATCTTCTGCACAACGGATCCAGAGAAGATCCCTGTCACTGTCCTGTCGCGATGCCAGCGTTTTGACTTCGCGCCAATCTCTTCGGATGCCATCCTGTCTCGTCTTACGGAGATCGTGGAGGCCGAACAACGAACAGCGGAGGAGGCCGCGCTGGTCCTTCTCGCTCGCAGGGCCGGTGGTTCGATGCGAGACAGCCAATCGCTGCTAGAACAGTTGTTAGCGTTTGCCCCTGAAATGATTAGGGAACAGGATGTCCACACGATGCTTGGCACGGCTCCCGGCGGTCGTGTTCGGGAACTGTCGCTGGCATTGATGAAACGCGATTGTGCCCAGGCGCTAACTCAACTGGATGAAGCCGTTTCTCAGGGGGTCGAGGTATCCCAGCTTGCTGACCAGCTATTGGGTTACCTGCGAGACGTGATGGCAGCGGCCGTTGGTTGCCCGATCGAGTTGCTGGTGTACAGCCCCGGAACCTCGCCTGCAGAACTCATCGACCAGGCGACGCAGTGGGGTCTAGAGACCGTTTTGGCTGCGGCTCAAATCATGGATCAGACCATTGTGCGAATGCGGCAAAGTGCGCATTCGAAAACGTTGCTCGAGATTGCCGTAGTTCGGCTTTGCCAGCTCGATCGACTGGGCGACCTAGCCAAGCTGATTGGCCGCATCGACACTGGGCTCCCCCTTCAGCCGACTCCGTCGATCTCTCCACCGTCAACCTCATCGACCACTGGGACAATTGCCCCAACTTCACCCGTTCCGGCTGCCGACACAGCGAACCAAGTCGCGGCGGATAAAAACAAAAAAAAACAAAAAAAAACGGGTGAAGAGGACGTCACTACCCCCAAGAGCGCGCTGTCGAACGAGGGAGAGAGTGAGAAAGCCAAGATTCTGTCGGACGCAGACGCACGAGGTCTTTGGTCGCAAATACTTTCGTCAATTGAAGATATGACGGCCGAATACGCTTCCGGAGCCAGCTCTGTAGCAATTTCCGCGCCAAATCGACTGGTCGTAACGTTTCCTTTGGGCTATACTTTGCACAAAGACAGCTGCGAACGACCAGAACGCCGGGCAAAGATCGAGCAGGCGGCACGGGAAATCGCGGGCGGATACGTCGGATTTGAGTTCCGAGTCGATTCAGCTCGAGAAGCACCGAAACGCCCAAAACCGACAGCCGCCTCTCGTGTTCAAGCGTTGCGGGAGGTTGAAAAACACCCCTTCGTACGAGAGGTGATGGAGATGTTCGACGCCGAAGTAACGCGTCTCGCTCCACCTCGGCACAAGTGAGTTCGCTGAGTCTTGACGTAAATCACGACAGACGCGTTGTGGGTTGTACCGGCGATCGGTCGGTAATTCGCGCAGACCGTCGAACTAGCTGAATCGTGGCAAGTGCGTTTTAGATTTCAGCAATTGCACACAACGCCGAGACATGAGGTAACGCGATGTTCAAAGGACTTGGCAATCTCGCTTCGCTGGTGCGTCAAGCACAGCAAATGAACGGTCAGATGGAACAGATCCAAGATCGGCTCAAGGAGATGAGGGTAACTGGGTCTGCCGGGGCTGGGCTGGTGGCTGTCGAGGCCAACGGTAAAGGCGAGGTGATTCAAGTTCGGCTCGACGAAGGCCTGGTCTCGAAAGGGGACCGCGAGATGCTAGAAGATTTGCTGCCGGCAGCGATCAACGACGCAAGAGAAAAGGCTCAGCAACTGCACGCCGAAGAGATGAAATCGATGGCAGCTGGAATCGACGTGCCGGGGTTGCAAGATGCGTTGGCGAAATTTGGCGGGTAATCAATGGCGTCGGGCAGTTCTTGCAGTAGATTTTTTAGAAGCTGGATACGGATTCGGATGATGTGGAGACACGGATAAGTAATCGAGGTGATCGAGATGCGATTATCACAAGGCCTAGACCTGAGACAGGTACAAAAGCAAGTGCAGACACTTGCGCCGCGGATGATCCAGTCGATGGAGATCCTGCAACTCCCCTTGTTAGCGCTTCAAGAGCGTATCGATCAAGAGCTATCAGAGAACCCCGTACTGGAATTGACCGAACCCGAGCAGACTACAGACGAAAATGAGGTAGTAGACCCCGAAAGCTCGGAACCGACGACCGAGGACGGCGAAAAAGAACTGGTTGTTGAAGAGAACAACAACGCGGATGATTTTGAGCGGTTGTTGGAGATGGACCGCGAGGTCCCGGATTATTTCGACGAACGTCCGCGAAAAAGTGCGAACCGGATGGAGGAAGAGGGCGATCGCAAGCACGATGCAATGGCGAATTTGACGACTCGACCGAAGAGCCTCCAAGACTATCTTTTGGAACAGTTAGTCGAGTTAGAGAATCTTGAACCGGAAATCTTGCGGATTGCAGAACGGATCATCTCGACACTCGACTCAATGGACGGCGGCCGCTTTCGGTCGAGCCTTTATGATCTGTTGCCTCCTGACGCAGATCCCGCCGCGTTACTTCAGGCACAACAAGCGCTGGAGATCGTACAGGCGTTTGACCCGCCCGGAATTGCAGCGAAAGACCTGCGCGAGTGTCTACTGAGGCAGTTGACCCTTGACATGCCCTTTCACGACGAACTAAAGACGTTGATTTCCAGCCACTTGGAAGACTTGAAAGACAACCGGCTGCCCAACATCCAACGTGCAACCGGCTATTCTATTGAACGCATTCAAGAGGGATGGGCTCAACTTCGCAAACTGAATCCCAAGCCGGCCTCTGAATTTGCCGCCACGCACGTCGCCAATGTCACACCGGACGTCTTTGTTGAACGGGGCGAAGACGGCAATTACAAAGTGATCATGGACGATTCGCGTACACCGTCTCTCTACATCAGCAACTACTATCGTCAACGATTGGTGAATGGTACTGCCACTGCAGAGGAAAAGGAGTTCATTAAGCGGAAGATCAACGCAGCTCAATGGCTTATCGAGTCGATCGAGCAAAGACGCAATACGTTGACTCGAGTCGCTCAGGCAATTGTCGATCATCAGACGAAGTTCTTGGACGCCGGCCCCGAGTACATCGAGCCGCTCAAGATGCAGCAGATTGCGGACAAAGTGGGGGTACACGTCACGACGGTAAGCCGAGCGGTGGATGACAAGTGGATGCAAACGCCACGCGGCATCTTTCCTCTTCGTCGTTGTTTTGTCGGCGGAACACAAAGTGCCAGTGGCGAAGACGTGGCCTGGGACAAGATCCGCATTAGGCTGCAGGAGATTGTCGACAAGGAAAACAAATCGAAACCACTCAGCGATGACGACCTTGTCAAAGCACTGGCCGAACACGGCCTATCAGTGGCCCGCCGGACGATTACCAAGTATCGACAAACGATGGGTATTCCCTCGTCGCGACAACGTCGCGACTGGAGCAATAAGTCAAGCTGATCATGACTCGCGCGGTTCAAGATTAGCCATCGCCGCTATCCGCATCGACCGATGCGAATACTCACGGCTGATCCGCACCTTCAATAATCTCGCGAAATCGGTTTTCCGCGATGCCCATGGCGGCGGGCAGCTGCTCGAGTTGACGCATCTGCTCCGTCCTCAGCTCCCCGGCGACGGTAGAAACCAAGAAGCAACAACGTATGACTTCGTTCTTTTGTTCGTCGCTCAGGTGCCCGGACACTCGATTGAGGAAGTCGACCACGGTCAGCTTTGCCTGGGTCGCCATCGTGATCTGATGTGTCAACTCCACTCGTGAAATCGTCTGCTCTTTTGCATTTGCCGCGTGCAGCCTTTCCACTTCGTTCAGCTCGGCATCATCAACGGTGCCGTCGGCGATCATGATCAAGAGCATGGCACGCAACAATAGCTGTGCAAATGCATCTTGTGATTTCCGTTCGTAGTCGTCTTTGTTGAGATGCAGTGCATCCATCGCGAAACGACCCTTGCAGCCAACGCACTCCAAATAGGTTTCAATGACGTTCAAGGGAATCAAGGGGATGAAATACAACGTGAAGAAACGCCGCACATCCTTCTGCTTGTAATCAGACTGTCCGCTGCAACGAGGGCAGTAAAACTGTCCTCGACTGCCCGTCAATGTCAAACTGGTTGTTCCATAGAGGATCATCGATCAGTTTCCACGTTGGTTGCGAAGTCCATTATTCGATGGTGTGCTGAGGTCTGACTTGAGCAATCCGATGTTCGCGTCAAATAAGTGTAACTATTGAGCGCGTCCTCGTAGAATCGCAATAGACTGCCAGCTTCTTCGTTCGACAATAGGCCATCCCCGACAGTGGTTTCCATTTCACCGGCGATCCTGGAAAGTAAATCACTTTTTTTGAATTGAAAAAACTCCAGTACCTGGCTCATCGTGTTGCCTTCGACAAACGTCTCCAGAGCGACTTCCCCATCGTCGGACAAATCAACGTCGACTCGGTTCGTACTGCCCAACAAGTTGTGAAGGTCACCCAACGTCTCCTGGTAGGCTCCCAGCAGTGTTGTGCACAACAAGTATGGTGAACCGTCAAATTCGTGAAGCAGCAGTGTCTTGCGAACCCCACGGTGATCAATGAACTTGTCGATTTTTCCATCGGAATCACACGTGATATCACCTAGTACAGCATGGTGTTCTGGACGCTCGTTCAGTCGATGAATCGGCAGCACTGGAAACAGCTGTTTGATTGTCCAGCTATCGGGCATCGACTGGAAAATCGAAAAGTTACAGAAATAGACTTCCGAAAGTAGACAATCGAGCCCTTCGAGCTCTTCGGGTATTTCGGTAACGTCCACCAGCTTGTCTTGAATGCGACGACAGACTAGCCAGAACAACTGTTCGCCCGATGCGCGTTGATCAAGCGACATGTGTCCAAGGCTGAATAGACTAATGACAGATTCCAGTGCAAGCTGCGCATCGTGGAAACTCTCAATGAGATTATCCGAGTGGATCGTGTCGAGCGTTTCGCAGAGCAACCGTACCGGCGGCTCTGCCGTCCCCAGATTCGCCAACACCGGGGGCGGCAAAGGGTGGTTGCCTCCAGGCGTCGAGACGCCGACAACGCCAAACACAAGCATCGTGTGGTACGCCACCAGCGCGCGTCCGCACTCTGAAAAAATGTAAGGGTGCGGAGCTCCTGCGTCACGGCAAACACTGGCGATATGGTAGACCAGCGAGTTCGCATACTCACGAAGCGTATAATTGACACTCGAATCGAAGTTCGATTGCGAACCGTTGTAATCAACTCCCAAGCCGCCGCCCACATCAAGGTATTGTAGTGGCACACCACGATTCACGAGGTCGGCGTAAATCCGTGAGGCCTCGATTACTGCTGTGTTGATGCGGTGAATGTCCGTGATTTGGCTGCCCAAGTGAAAGTGGAGTAACTGCAGGCAGTCGAGCATTCCGATGTCTTGCAGATGATGAACGACCGTCAACATCTCGCTCACCGTCAATCCAAACTTGGATCCGTAGCCGCCCGACGATTGCCAGCGGCCTGCGCCCCGAGCTGCCAGCTTGACGCGAATACCAAACCTTGGCTGCACACCCAATCGATCGGCGACTTCCAAGATCGATTCCAATTCTCCAGTCTTCTCGATCACAAGGAAAACTGTTCGACCCATCTTGCTGGCCCACATCGCCGTCTCGATGAAATCAACGTCTTTGCAACCGTTGCAAACAATCGGCGTGTCGGGCCGCGACATGGCCATGACGGCGAGAAGTTCGGGTTTGCTACCAGCTTCCAAACCACTCGACCGTTCCAAGCCGCTCTCGACAATTTGCTCGACGACTTGACGCTGCTGATTCACCTTGATTGGGTAGATGCAGGCAAAATTGTTTTGATACGCATGCTCTTCGATCGCCGCCGCGAAGACGTCGTGGATTTCATCCATCCGATCCTTCAAAATCCCATTAAATCGCAGCAAGACGGGGAGCTCCGTTCCACCGTCCTCGAGCCGCCGCATCAGCGAGTACACATCGATGGAACGGTTCGCGTTACGTTCCGGGTGGACCAATAGCGTCCCCGTAGGACTGAGCGAGAAGTACCCGTTACCCCAATGGTCGACATCATAGAGTTGAGACGCATCGGAAACGGTCCAATCGCCGGAACAATCGCGGAGCATCCATCGTCTCAATACGAGTTGGTGTGTGGTGAAAACGTCCCGTGATTGGAACGACTTCGGCAGAGACGGTCAAGCGGACGGCGTCAGCGGTAACTCTCTTTCGTCGAGATCCCGACTCGCAAGTCGGTCATCGTCTGATCGTCGGCCAGGGCAGTACTACTGGAGCGGACTTGCATCAGCCGCCTCGCCGGACAACGTCTTCCTCAGCCGTCGGGCCGCCAATTCGGGCCAAACGGGGTTGATGTACTCGTCGGTAGCCAATTCGAAGCCCGCCCAGCGGGTAACCCGCGGCACCAACTCGATTTGCCAGCGATCCGTCGTGCCTCGCCGCCAGGTGCGTGTGTGAAACACGACATTGTACGATACATCGGGAATGGTCATTTCCAAGCACTTGATCAAGCGGTGCAACAATCTCGACAGGTTGTCGAGGCGTATTGCCGCAAGATCCTCAAACGCTGGTTCCACTCGCTTGGGGAGTATTCGCATCTCGTATGGAGCTCGACTGGCGAAAGGAGCAAAAGCCACGACATCGTCGTCCTCAGTGATTAGCCGCACTTGATCGCGGCACTCGCGCCGCAAAACCATCGAGGCAATACTCTCATTCCATCGTTCCCGAAATCGCCAATTGCGTTTGTCGCGCTGACGAACTGGTGAAGGAACACGATGGAGCGCGATCAGCTGACTGTGTACATGCTCCAGCGACGCTCCCGCATTGGGACCAAAGTTTTTGAAGAGATGCCCACTGGCGAAACCCTGCTCTCGATAGTGTCGCAGTCTGGCTGAGTAGACAGAAAACGCCGACCGCGCCTCCTCGTCGGTCAACTCCGCATAACTGCCCACATGACGGGACGACTCAACAATGACCTCGTGTCCACCAGCCGCGGGAAGAGGTGGATCGACCGAGCAACCTTCCGAGACCGCCGGGAATTTGTTGGGAAATACGCGAGTCAACCAATTCGATTCGCCATTACGAAGTCGCTCCGAAGGTGTTTGAGACTCATTGCCTAAGCAAAATGGGCAGTCGGATGGAGTGCGTTCCCAAACTAGACGTTCATATTCGTCGGGACGAGTGTCGCGAGTCGCGGCGATCAATACGTGTTTTCCAGTGAACAGATCGAGACGTCGCTGGGGAACTTCGATGCCAATCTCGGTCGGCGATGTCCACTCATTGGTTGGCAAAACTAATTCCCTGATCGATTCCGTAGTCGGACTCACGTTGCTCAATTCGCCAGCCTAGTGTGAAAATGCCGGATTCGCAATCCGCTGAGTGATTTCACCGTAAAGCTCGAGATAGCGTTTCGCCGTGGCCGCGGAGGACCAGTCATTTCGCATGCCCGTTTCGACAATCCCACTCCAGATGTCGGGAGAATCGCAATAGGTTCGACATGCTCGATGAAGTGTATTTTCGAGCGCGTAGCTGTCGTAGTCGTCAAACGCGAATCCTGTCGCCGTTCCGTCGGCGATGGATTGTTCATTGGCGTCAACGACCGTGTCTGCCAAACCACCCGTTACCCGCACGATGGGAATGGTCCCGTACTTGAGGCTGTAGAGTTGATTCAAACCGCACGGTTCGTACATGCTCGGCATCAAAAACATATCTGCCCCGGCTTCGATCTGATGGGCCAATTCATTTGAAAAGCCGATAGTAGCCGATATTTTTGAGGGGTGGTCCTTCGCCAAGCGATGCAACCACTCTTCGAATTTCGAATCGCCGGTTCCCAGAACGGCCCACTGGACTTCTTGAGTTCCCGCCCAACGCTCCATGACCGTCGCCATCAAGTCCCAGCCCTTCTGAGATGCCAATCTCCCCACGACTCCGACAAGCGGTACGTCGGACACCTGTGGTAACTGAAGCTGCTCTTGCAAACTTGATTTACAAACAGCCTTGCCTTCCTTCCAATTGGCCAGTCCATAGTTTTGGGCAATGTGAGTGTCCAATTTGGGATTCCAGCAACCATAATCGACGCCGTTAACGATTCCGCATAGGACGTCGGACCGGTGTTGGAGAAGGCCTTCCAAGCCGCAACCCATTTGAGTTTCACGAATCTCTCTCGCGTAGGTCGGGCTGACCGTATTGATCGCGTCTGCGAAAACTAAGCCCGTCTTAAGCAAGTTCATCCGCCCGTGAAATTCCATTTCCCGCCAGTTGAAATGTCGCCAGTCAAGTCCAGTTAGCAGCATGTCCCAGTGCCAGAACGACCCTTGGTATGCCATGTTGTGAATCGTCTGTAGTGAAGCGATATTCTCGAATCCCGTACCATGACGATACTCGAGCTTCAACAAGGCGGGGATAAGACCGCACTGCCAGTCATTACAGTGGATCAGGTCGGGGACGAAGTTCAATCCTCGAATCGCTTCCAGCACGGCCCGAGAAAAGTAGATAAACCGCTCCGCATTGTCTTCGTAATCTTGGCCGTTTTCGGAATAGAGTTCGCCGCGATCGTAGTACTCCGGCTGATCGACAAAATAGACGGGCACGCTACTGTCGGGCAACGTCGCCATCAGGAGCCGGCCATCAACGATTTTCCCGCCGATTGGAATATCAAAGCGAATATCGGTGGGATGTATTTCGACTCCCGCGTCAAACACTTGCCGATACGAGGGCATGACCACGATGATCTCGGCACCGAGACGTCGCAACTCGGCCGGTAATGCACCACACACGTCCGCAAGTCCACCGGTTTTTGCAAACGGCGTTGCTTCGCTCGTGGCAAGAAGAATTTTCAAAACAGTGTCCTTGGTGGATATGTCGTTGGTGAGTGTCGACGCCGAGTCGAATGGACCATGGAGTCGTCATTTAGGATCTTCGGCGTGGAGACCGCTCGAACAACGCAATTTAACACGTTGCCTCAACAGGCAGCAAAACCCATCCAACCGTGCAAGGCAAAACAAGTGTTATCTCCGACGCAACCCTGCCTGACCAGTCGTTATTGAACCGCAGCAGAATCTTGACCGACGTATCAAAAAGGAGCAGTCGATCACCAAACAGCAACACACCCCCCACCACGGTGCGCCGATGTGGCCTCGTTGTCAATGCGGCAACAGAGTACGCCGCCCTAGAGAAACTCGATGAGACGAATGCTGATGGATCGGAAACGTCAACGCTTGGGCAACAACAGCTACTGGCAAGAGTCCGCTCGTCCCTTGACCAGTCTGTACTTTGTATTCCCGTTCTTGTTGGTCTATGAAGTCGGCATGTGGACGATCAATCGTCAAGGACTCCGCAATGGCGTCGACGTCTGGTTGCGTAATGGGTTAGACATCGTTGGCTTCGGGCAGACGTTCTTGCTCCCCGTCCTAACCTGCGGCGTGCTCTTGGGATGGCACCATTTACGTGGCGAGACCTGGAAAGCCAATCGCAAAGTACTGGGGGGAATGGTTGTCGAATCGATCGGTCTGGGGTTGTTTCTTTTGTTATGGGCGCATGGATTGAATGGCATCATGCGTTTGGCACAGATTCCGGCGGCGCAAATTACTTGCTCAACAAACGTAATTAGCAGTTATTGGCCGCAGCTCATCGGATATCTTGGCGCAGGTATCTACGAGGAGCTCTTTTTTCGATTGATGCTGATTCCCATCTTGTACGGAGCGTTGACTCCCTTGAACCTTCGACCTCAAGGGCGTTTTTTGACCGCCGTGCTGGTCAGTAGTCTGTTATTTTCTGCAGCTCATTACCATTGGGAGTTTGAGTTGGGTTCGTGGTATTGGGCATCCGACTACGGCGAGACGTTCGCATGGTCCAGTTTTCTGTTCCGTCTCTCCGCCGGTATCTTCTTCGGTACGCTGTTTGTCGTCCGTGGATTTGGAATCGCCGTAGGTGCACACGCGTTATACGACGTGTTGGTAGTCCTGTCATAGCAGTGCTATCTGAGCCGCAGTCGCTAGCCTCGGATCGCGATTCAACCGAAAGCTCCGACAGGCAAAAGCACTCCAGAATTCTTCCCTCTGCATGAGCCGAGCTTCCTAACTCGCATCTTCCTTCCATGCCAAATGAAAATTGGCAAATAACTAATGAAAAATCTTCGAGAAAACGCGTGGACCTTCACTGCTCAGGCGACTGACGGACAAGAACCGACACTGGCCAGTTCGGTTCACACAAGGTCTTGGCGTAGCCAGTGCCACACACCGTAGCGTTAACGACCTGGAGCCTGACGAAATTTCGCATGGACATAATCCGGCTTGTCAAGAGCGATGTCGACAACATTGCAACGAAAGTGGCTTTGTTTGCCATCATCCAACCGTCTATAATAAGTGCTATCGCAGCTTGTCCAACGACGAGCTTCAAACCTCACTTCACTTTAAGTTCTATTCGATTCCATTTTCGTTTTTCCGAGGAGGCACGTTGCTCGTGCTCTCAGTTCGCCCGCGTGTTGCGGAGTTAGCATTTCACCTTTACGGTCGCTCGTTGCATCCGGAACTATTCACGACTTTTAAGAGTTGTGAGTTTCGCCAAGGTGGATACGTAGCTCAAGTTAGCATCACCAGTGCGGGGCACGTCATCACGTGGCAATATGGTGGATTGACGCTGACTGAAGTGGCGGCCTCTGCCCAGCACCCGCTACCACGTCGCCGACGACTGATTGACCATCGATTAGATGGCCAACGGACAGACCGGGTCGAGTGTCGTGGAGGCGTCACGTACGACGTTAGTTTTCAATTGGAGCCGGTAAAGCCTGAAGTGTTTTGGACGTTTCAGGAAGAATTAGCAAACGACAGTGGACGCGAAGGCCTACTCCATCAATTCGAATCGAGCGGCCGGATGGCTCTGGGGGCGTTGAGTTATATCTACGCGGAAACCCGGGCGCGAACTCTCGTTGTTCAAGCGTTCCACACCTTCCCGGACGACTACGCCATCGTCAAGAGCCGATCGACCTTCACACTGCCTTAGCTTGTGCGGACAGCTTTCCCGCGTCGTCAACGGCCGACGGTCCACCGGAGATGTGACCCGCTTCCCATCACACGACAAGGATGACCAGAATGGGTCGGCAACGTGGAGTTTTTTCTTTTCGCCGAACGTGCCTACTGATCGCGGCCGGGGTGTGGACCGGTGGTTTTTCCTCGTCGGCCGGCCAGGACAACTATCGTCTGGGGCCTGCCGCACAAATCCAGGACGGGGTCCCGCAAGGAAAAGTCATTTCGGCGCGGCTCAACAGCAGTCGCGTCTTTCCGGGCACAGTTCGTGACTATTGGATCTACGTGCCAGCTCAGTATACCGGGCAGACACCAGCCAATGTGATGATATTCCAAGACGGTCGTGGATACGTGGATCGCAATGGACCGACACCCGTCCCCACAGTGTTCGACAATCTCATTCACCAGAGTGGCATGCCAGTAACTATTGGCGTTTTTGTCAACCCGGGCGTTGTTCCTCCATCGCGAGACGGCGGCCTTTCCAGAAAGAACCGCAGTTTCGAATACGATACCCTGAGCGATCAGTACGCTCGATTTCTCATCGACGAACTTCTACCGATTGTCGCAAAGGCCTATCGCTTAACCGATAGGCCTGAAGGACGTGCGGTTGCCGGTATTAGTTCCGGCGGGATTTGCGCCTTCACCGTTGCCTGGGAACGACCCGACTACTTTAGGAAAGTCCTCTGCCACGTCGGGAGCTTCACCAACATTCGTGGCGGTCATGTCTATCCAGCACTGATCCGCAAATCGGAAAAACGACCGATCCGCGTTTTCTTGCAGGAAGGCAAGAACGATCTAGATAACCTGCACGGAAGTTGGCCGTTGTCCAACGAACAGATGGCCCAGGCACTAAAGTTCGCTGAATACGATTACCGCTTTGTCATAGGAACCGGTGGCCACAATCGAAAGCACGGCGGAGCTCTCCTTGCCGAATCGCTCCGCTGGTTGTGGCGTGACTAATGATGTGAAAAAACCCGCGAGGTCGCGATGAATTCGCGAACCCGCGGGTCGAATTTCCTACGGCCGATCGAGGTCAATGTTCTAGTAGCAGAATTCTAACCCGGCGAATGCACCGTGGAGAATCAAGCTACCATTCTTGTTGACGTCGCCGACCCAATTTAGGTCGGTCCCCGTATCGTCTCGTATCACCTGCCGCGTCGCGTGAGCGACGCCAGTAGCTGCTACCGCACGGTAACCCATGGTCGCCGACCAACACCTCGAGATTTGATAATCAAGTCCCAGGTCGATTTCGCCCAGGAATGAGACGTTATTGACGTTCGAGTTGACGTTGAAGTCTCGGCCGTTAAACGGGCTGGCTGCATCGTTGATTATGGCGAACCCATTCGAACCGACGATGACCGATCGATGCGAAATGTGATTACCATACACGCCAAATTTTGCACCGATGAATCCACTCAGAGCGCAAGTCATGCAGTAATCGACACGACCACCGACTTGGAATCCGATCAGATTGTTTTCACATCCAATGTCGTAATGCAATTCTTCCGGATCGCCATCGAAGGGTATTTCGTTTGGTTCGGTCGAATAAGTGAAACCATCGTCATATCGCATGTATCGAAAACCGGCCAACCATCCAATCCGCAGGTTGGTATCGCAGCACGGATTCACGCACGTATTTGCCAGAACGTTCATCTCAACATTGTGAAATTCGCTTGTCCGTTGGATGCGATGTCGCTCAGCGCCGTTGAAGAAGACTGTCAATGCTTGCTGCCCAAGACCCGCGTCGTAGGTCAAATTACTGAGTCCCAAAATCGTGGTTGCAATTCCGCCAACCGTATTGGCGCCGTATCCATTCGCTTCCTGCATGCCGGGGAAGATTCCCCAATACACACCTTCGACCGCATAGATGCCGTCGCAAAAAGCGTAGCCGATCCGCGTTTCAAATCCGCCCCCAAGATCGAGTTCAGCATGACGAGTGGTCAGTAGATGATAGCTGCCGTCGCCTTGATCAAACGACACCCACAATTTGTCATCGTCACTTCGCCGCATTAACAGACCAGACGTGGTCGCGAACCAGCATCCGCCACAACTGCTTGAACTACATGAATCCAAGCCTGTCCCATAATTGAGTTGGCCAGTGTCGCAATTCGGTGGTCCCAAGTCGGCAGGGTCAAGCAAGCCGCCACCAATGACTATATTTGTGGAAAGAGGATCGCCACCAATGGGATCTACCGCTCTCTCATCCCGAGTTCCTTCGTCGGTTCTAACAAGAGGCCGTATCGATCGAGACATGTCCGGTAGGAACTGCTGAAACCCCGGTTTAAAAACCGTCGCCGGAAGTCGAGGCGGGGGCGGGGGAATTATCTTGGGTACCAACCTAGCAGGGATGGTGCTGGCTGCCGGTGCATAGGGATTTTGAATGGCCGGCGAATATGATTCAGTGTTGGGCGGGTTGAGCCTTGGTCCTTGGGGAACTTGAGCAACCACCATCGGCACTATCAACAATGTCGTTAGCACCCCGCTGATGACGCGGGTCTTCATCGCTTGACTCCTTTTGTGAATTTCGATCCATCCGCGCATCCTGTGTCGCGTGTCGGATGAACCACCCTGCGGAGTACGTGTGACTCCGTGTTCAAACGATGGTGTCCATACCATACGGGCGCACTCCTTTTCGGCGCCAGTACACAGATCGTCGCGCAGAAGCAAAAGAGTGCGTGGATTCATCGCAAAGCACGTACGAATTTGGATCGTTTTCGACTTCGATCCTGCATAAGCCGTGCCATGCTCATAGCTGGCGAATGGCACCTGCCGACGATGCGGGCCATTGTGAAAAATCAAAACAACCCAAAAACTACCAGCCGACCCTATCCGCCGGATCGTTCCGCCGACTCGAAACCACACCCGTTGTGTCTTCCATCGCAGAACGGACGATTCTTCGAAACACCGCAGCGGCAGAGCGCGAAAACAGGCTTGTCGATCGTGTATTCGTTTCCGTCGGCGTCGACCAGTTTGATGGGACCTTCCACTAAAAATGGTCCGTTGTCGCGAATGTTGATCTTCGTGTCCGACATGCTGAGTCCCTTGCTTGGATGCGGAGGATCAGAGTTCATTCCAATCCACTCTCGACAGAATGTAACGTACTTCGCCCGACCTGTCAGCCGACTACGGGCCACACAGTGGCCGCCAGTCCCAACGAATCGACAGGTTTTCCCCAAGCGTTCACCGCGGCGTCAAGCGGCAAACTTCCCGGAGGTCACAATTTACGCGCAGGACGAGCAACCGCTTTTCTATTAGGATCTCGCGAGGTACAACCCAGCCTGTTCCGATGGAGAACTTCTGTCTCCACTCCTCACGACTTCTGCAACTGGAAAAAATCGATGGCCGACTCGCCACAGGTCCGCAGTGAAAATAGTGATTCCCAACCGACATCCATCGATCCACAGGAGATTGAATCGCAATTAGAGGCGACAGCAATACCCTTCGTTGGTCGCTGGAATCACTTGGTCAGCAGTACAAATTGGGAAAAAGGACGGATCATTCTCCAATGGCGGCAGGCGCTGAGCGACGCGGACGTCCCCGCAGAGCGTTATTCCGATGAAGCTTGGGGGCAGACCGTTGGGGGTGTCACTGGGCAGCATGTCGGACGGTTGCGGCGAGTCTACCAGCGATTCAGCAATACGCACGAACGATTTGATGGGTTGTTTTGGAGTCACTTCCACGCTGCAATCGAATGGGATGATGCAGAGATGTGGCTGGAAGGTGCACTGCGTAATCGTTGGTCCGTCGCCAAGATGCGGAACCAGCGATGGGAGACACTCGGCCAAATCGCGACTGAAAAACCCGACGAGGAAGACATCGTCCACAACGAATTGGACGAGGATTTTGAGACATCAAATCATCTAGCACCTCAGGCCGAACGGGATATCCCGGACGGACCTGCGCACGAGAATCCCGATTTCGGTGATGGCGGAGACACAACCGGCGGAATCGATGCACTCGTTTCAGAACAAGCGGATGCGATGCCGACTGTTCGACCGTTCGAAGACCTACCCAAACTGCCCGATGATCTGGTGGACGCTTTCGAATCGATGAAGCTCGCCATATTGAGACACAAAAGCCGTGAATGGGACGAGGTCTCTCAAGAGGACGTCCTCGTTAGTCTCGATGCGCTCAAGCATTTGGCGCTGGCCCCGTCGGCTAACTGAGTCGGCAGCGTCAACTACCAGCTGGCTTCCATCTGGTTGACGATCTGGCGTGCGAGTCGCTTCATCGCATCCAACTGTGACACCGCCAGCGATTGCCCCCCTTCGGGAATCAAATGAGCTGACTGGGAGAGGCTGAGGTCAACCGGGACGTAAGCGGTGTCGATCAAGGCGTTGCCAGCGCGATCATTCCATTTCATGACTGCGGTCAGTTCGTAGTCGATGTTCCGCGGCACATCGAATCGATCTTCGGCCAGCACATACTTGCGATCCGAGACAAGATACAGATCGAGAACACTATCGGCCTGAGGTGTGTGAACAACCTTGAGTGACGAACTGGATTCGATTTCGCGAACGACTGCCTCGGTCAATAGCTCACCAAGGTGACGTCGGAAACTCTCGGAGCGTGCGATCGGCACATAGACCGTGCGAATGTCTCCTCGATACAACGTACAGTGACCGAACTGGTAACGAGCGCATCCAAGGAGTGTGGAGGCGATGAGCATCGCGGGTAAGATTCGTCGTATGGGTACCATCTAGCGTCGGATCGTATCGGTCGCGGTCGGGTTTCTAGCAACAAGCGGCTTGGCTTTTTTCTGCGTTGGAACGTAGTTTTCGATCCACGCGAACGGGACGTCGCGAACATTGGGCCGATCAGCAATGGCCGCCAGCGCCAAGTTCGCTTCCCGGGAGAATTGTGTGTCGTCGTAGTTCTTCATGATAAGTGCATATTGATATTTCGCTGCACCGAATTCCTTCCGACGCTCGTAGAACTTGGCTGTCAACCAGTCGCGGTCAGCTTGTTTGTGTCGAACCTCGACCCAAGCCTTGTCTAACTGTTCTCGGTATTTATCCGCATCGACCGGAAACTGTCGCCAAATCTGTTTGACCAGTTCCTCGGCTTCATCCAACGCGACACCCGAGTATTCAGCGCCTCGATAGCTGAGCAACTTTGCCTCGACGCCAAGGTAGTGGGCCATGAACTGATGTTCGCTATTTGGAAACGCGCTTCTCAGATCCTCATAGTATTCATCGGCCAAGTAGTAATTCTCGGAAGCAAGGTAAGCATTGGCAGCTGCCATTGTGGCATCATCTGCCAGCTTGCCACGGGGATCATCGATGCGAATCTTGTCGAAGGTTCGTAACGCGTGGCCTGTTGTGTCTCGCCAGGGCCGTTGATGATCGGTCACGTTGACCGAAAAGGAGCTTTCACCTTTGATGCGTACCAGCTCTAACCAGTACTGCGCGATGCGAAATCGACGCGCATTGATTATGTCTGTATGTCGGTTATTCGGATATTCATCGGCGACGCGTTCCAGGAGTTCGTTCGCCTCGGGATAATCGTCCGCAAAAAAGTAGGACTCCGACGCCATGAACAATGCATCTTGCTCTAATTCCGACTCGGGCCACTTCTCAGCCGCCTTCAAGAATCCGCTCGCAGCTCGACGAAATGTCCGACGGCGTTTCCCCGCTTCAAACGACGTAGCCGATCGAAACTTGGTCTCTGCCTCAGCATAAGCTCGTTTGGCATCTTCGGTGTCTTGCGAACCCCGGGCGACGGCCATCAGCTTCGAGCCAATGCTGCGTGGGTCGACGTCCGTAACAGAAAAGCCCTCCTCGAGCTCGGAGACTTCCCGTTCATAACTACTCGGTTCAACGCTTGTGAACAGCTTACAGCCGCTCGAAGCAGCCAACGCTAAGAAACCTAGTAAAATGCAGATGGGGCGATATGGCATCTTGTGGAACATCCCTGTTCTTTCACTAGTCAAACACGCATTGTTTCTCGTATCCCCAGGACAACCCCGGTGACGCTATAGCTGTACGTCTGGCGTGATATGCCCGGTTCGCCGAAAAACAGGTGGCGAGACGATACACAGGCCATCCGCTCCGGTCAAGCCCAACGCGCCGATCCCCGTGCCGCTTTCACACCGCACCTTCCACGGTCCGAAGTAGAGTCCAGAGCTCTTTACGGCTACCGAAATCTATCCATACAATAAACGTTGACGTCACGCGTTCTTTTGTGGATACTCCGCCCCTTGGCATTCTTGACTTAAAATTCAGATTCCGTCGTTTTTTCCCACGATACCAATCCACGTGGTCAGTAGCCCATTTGTGAGACTGCAGGATCGCCAGACTCATTTGTAAAGTGAATAGTGAGTAGTAAAAGTACGATGACAAGCGTCGAAGCCGCCGACCTCACGACCTATTGCCAGCAAGTTGCCCGCCAGGCTCGAACTGCCAGCGAGCGGATGGCCGTGATGGGCGGTGATGTCAAGAACCGCTGGCTAAACGAAACGGCTACCAGATTGGAACAGTCCACCCTCGAAATCCAGGCAGCCAATGCACTCGACATCGACGCGGCTCCGTCGTTTGGTCTGACAAACGCACAAATTGACCGATTGCAATTGGATGAAACGCGAATCGCCGGAATGTCAAACGGACTGCGGGAGATCGCGATGTTAGCTGACCCGATCGGAGAATCGATCGAATCGTCGCGGCGCCCCAATGGGATGCAGGTGACGAAGATGCGTGTACCGCTGGGGGTCGTGTTCTTCATTTATGAATCACGGCCAAACGTCACCGCCGATGCCGCCGCAATCTGCGTCAAGAGCGGAAACGCCGTGATTCTTCGCGGCGGCAAAGAGGCTGCTCATTCCAGCCGAGCGATTGTGGAAATCATGGCACAAGTCGCAGAGGAAATTGGTCTACCTGAACATGCCGTTCAATTGGTCGCAACGAGTGATCGGGCGGCAGTGGGCGAGTTCTTGACAATGCAGGATTTGATCGATATCGCCATCCCGCGTGGCGGAGAGGGGTTGATTCGACGTGTCGCTAGTGAGGCGACGATGCCCGTAATGAAGCACTTCGCCGGAAATTGCCATGTCTACATCGATCGCGATGCGGATGTCGATATGGCCGAGTCGATCGTCGTCAATTCGAAGTGCCAACGAATGGGTGTTTGCAACGCTTGTGAGTCTCTATTGGTTCACGGCGAAATAGCCAACGAGTTCATCCCCAGAATCGCCAGTGTTCTCAGCGAACGCGGAATCGAAATTCGCGGCGACAGCCGAACGTGCGAATTGGTGGAGACCGTCGTTGCTGCCAAGGACGAAGACTTTTCCGCTGAGTTTCTGGGACCCGTTATCTCAGTTTGCATTGTCGAGTCATTGGATGACGCGATTCAACATATCAACCATTACGGTTCTCATCACACAGACGCCATCGTGACGGCAGCAATGGACGCGGCCAACCAGTTTATTCAGCAAGTCGACAGTGCGGCGGTAATGGTCAACACAAGTACGCGATTCAATGATGGAAACGCATTTGGACTAGGAGCCGAAATTGGTATTAGTACCGACAAATTTCACGCTCGTGGCCCGTGTGGACTGAAAGAGCTTACGACGTACAAATACGTCGTGCAGGGAAGCGGGCAAATTCGATAGGCTTCGTGTGCGTTGACTCGAAGGTTGTGGAACGGTCGAAGGAGTGACCAATGACCGATGAAATTTTAAGCCAAGACGAAGTAGAGAGCCATCTGCAGGCGATGGAAACCGGTACGAAGCGGTCCGGAAACGCCTATAGCGGACCGCGAAAGGAGCCGGTTTCTACCACGCCACGTGAAAAGGTCAGCCCGTACGACTTTAAGCGACCGGAACGTGTTGGCCAAGAACAGATGCGGGCGTTGCAATCGCTTCACGAAGGGTTCGCTCGCAACTTTGGGGCCTCGTTGTCTGCGCTTTTGCGGACGATGGTTGAAGTAAAGTTGACCAGCGTTGACCAGCTAACTTACAGCGAGTTCGTATTTGGCCTCGAAAACCCAACCTGCTTCAACTTGCTGCGCGCCAAGCCACTCGAAGGGTATTTGATCTTAGACATCAATCCGATGGTGCTCTACCCGATTATCGACCGACTTCTGGGTGGCGGTCAGGATGACACGGTGCATGCGCGGCGACCGTTGACCGAGATCGAACTGCGACTGGTATCCCGTGTCACGGAACGATTTCTCGATGAGTTAACTCGTGCATGGGAAAACGTCTTGACGCTGGAGTTATCCGTGGAACGGGTGGAGAGTAACCCGCAGTTGGTTCAAGTTGTCCCGCCATCTGAAGTCGTCGTGTTGATCTTGTTCGAAATCGCCGTTGGCGGCGTTCGTGGCATGATCAATTTGTGCATTCCCTACAATTCAATCGAACGCATCAGCAACAAGTTGTCAGCCAACGGTTGGATTGGGTACGGAAAGATGGATTCCACCGCCGAGACTCAGGCGGCCATGACGGAAGGCATACAAAACGCCGCAGTGGAAGTCGTTGTCATGTTAGCCAACACAACGATAAAAACGGGTGATTTGATTGGCCTGCGCGTGGGTGACGTCATCACAACGGACAAGGATGTACGCTCTCAACTCGAGTTTTCGGTAGAAGGTGTGCCCAAGTTCCACGTCTCGCCCGGGGCATATAAAGGTCGCAAAGCTGTTCAAATACAGGACTCGTGTACCGAGCGACCTACAACGGTTGACGAGTCCCCGAATTAATTTCTCGGCCGTTGCAGGCAACCTTTGCCCGGCCATCGAATCGGCAGACTTGAACTGATCTTTTGGTTTTTTGGGAAATCTGGTATTCCCTTGCGACCTAGTTGACAGCCGAATGAATGCCGTCGGGAAACGCGGCGGGATGTCCAGTCTTCTGACGCCCATTTTTACTATGCGAAGGACCGCATGATGACCAAAAAACTCGCGATTCGATTTACTATTATCGCGGTGCTGGTAACCGGTGGTCTCTATGGGATTTACAAAGCCCAACAGACGTCTCCCGCCAAGGAGAATGTGGCCAAAAATGACAAGAACAACCCAAAGCAGACGAACCCAACCTCGAAAGACAATCGCAGCAAGGGCCCGAACCCAATAAGCGAACGCGGAGATTCTCTCTTGCCGCCAACCTTCCGCGGACAAGAAGAAGGCGATCGCTACGGCGGTACCGACCCGACCACCTACGGCGACACCGACCCGACCACCTACGGCGACACCGACCCGATCGACTACGGCGGGACCGATGGAGCCAATGGT
>DUDC01000177.1:10030-20812 GCA_012959465.1 Planctomycetaceae bacterium | reverse complement strand
GGACCAGACACCGGTTCGAAAAGGCACCTGTCCGCTCAGCACCGCTGCCCGCGAAGGATTACAGGCGGGTGCCACACAATGTGCGTCGGTAAACAAAACGCCGCGGGCGGCCAAACAATCAATATTTGGCGTTAATGCCTGCGGATGGCCGTCCAGACAACCGACCCAGTCATTCAAATCGTCGATCGATATGAACAGGACGTTCGGCTGGGGTGCCTCGGCATGAGTTTCCCTGGTGAGAAAAAACGAAAGGATGGCAATTGTGATTGTTTGAATGAATCTGATTGTTCGTCTGTTATTCATATCTATTTCTTTTCACGGGGAGCAGCGACAAAAGGAATGGCGGTCTTGCTCATCTCCATCTCCCATTGATCAAGCAGATCGCTCAGTGCTTGCAGCTTCTCGGGATGCGATGCCGCGAGGTTCTTCTCTTCCGCGATGTCGTCGTTCAGGTTGTAGAGCGCAGCGGTGAACTTGTCGTTGCCTCGGATGTTGTATGTCCGCAGATATTTCCACTCTGCCTGGCGAACCGCCGATTGCCGGATCACATTCTGGTTCTGACGCACGCTGACCTTACGGCGGCGAAAGAAGAGTGGCCGGTCCGCTTGCAGCTCTGCTTTGCCGGTGAGGGCCGGCAGCAGGTCTACCCCGTCAAACGGCGTGTCCGGACGTGGTTTTGCCCCCCCCGCTGCAGCGACGGTAGCAGTAAGATCCATCGCGTTTACCGGGGCGGAAAACTCTTTGCCTGCTGGCAGTACACCAGGCCAGCGCAGAATCAGCGGCACCCGGATGCCTCCCTCCTGCAGCATCTGTTTCGCCCCGCTCAGCGGCAGGTTCCGTGCTACGTCCTGCACACCACCGTTGTCGCTGGTCATGATGACGAGCGTATTCTCTGCGATCTTCTGATCGTCGATCGCCTTGAGTACACGCCCGATTTCCAGGTCGAGGCGTTCAATCATCTTGATCAAGGTCGGGCGTTTCTTCGCACCGGGAGGGTCCAACGGCACATCCGGATCCTGAAAGGGGCTGTGCGGGGCCTGAAACGGCAGGTAGATGAAGAACGGTTTTTCGCTCTCGGCCTTGATAAATGAAATTGCTTCGTCGGCAAAAATCGTATCCGACCAGACGCCGTCGCGATCGAAGGGCTTGCCGTCCTTGTAGAGGTCGTGCTCGCCGGTCCGTTCGAGCTTGTGGGTATAGTAATTGTGATTGAGGTGGAGGCCGACCCAGGTGTCGAACCCGAAATCGTTGGCGCGGCGGCGGTTCGCGTTGGAGACATTCCATTTTCCGAAACAGGCCGTCCGGTATCCGGCGTCCTTCATCATCTGACCGATGGTCGGGTGCTTCTGAGGATCCAGTTCGAGGGCGCCTCCTCCAAAATAGTCCTCATAGGTAGGCCCAAACCGCGCCGGATAGCGTCCCGTCAAGATCGCGGCACGGGAGGGTGAGCAAACGGGAAATGCGGCGTACCCATCGGTGCAGCGAACGCCCTCTTTGGCCAACTGGTCCATGTTCGGCGTCTTGATGTCTGAGCATCCGTAGCAACCGACGTCGCCATAGCCCAAGTCGTCGGCCATGATGACGATGATGTTGGGTTTGTCTGCTTCCGCAGCGTCGACCTCGAAAGTCACAAAGACTGATACGGCCAACAGGGTGATCGTTGTTGTCCAGAGACGCTTCATGACTTCTTCTCCTGCGGAATAACTGGCTCAAACTTCTGCCCGTTTTTGACCGGATAGACCGCATTCCTCGATTCCAGTTCCTGGACCATGCCCTGCATCATGCTTCTGAGCTTCTCGGGATTCTTCAAAGCGAGGTTGTGCGACTCGCTCGGATCACTCGCTAGGTCGTAGAGCGAATAGCGGTCATTGCCTTGTTTCAGGTATTCGTAAATCACCTTCCAGTTCCCCTTGCGCCAGGTGGTAAAAAAATGGCTCTGCCCGCGGCGGGGATGGGGGTAGTGATTCAGGAATTCGTTGCGGTGTTTGGGGCTTGGCTTCCCGATAAGGAGTTGAGACAAGTCCTGACCGTCAACGAAATGGTCTTTTGGGATGGATGCTCCGAGGAATTTGGCAATGGTGGGAAAGAGGTCGTAGCAGGTTCCGATTTCCCGACGGATGGTATTGGCCGGGATGTTGAGTTTCTTTTGCCATGCGTTCTTGGCATCCGGCTTGCCCCATGCGGCGATAAATGGAACGCGAATGCCGCCTTCCCATTTGCCACCCTTGCGACCCCGCAGAGGCGCGCTGGCGTCGATGGCGTCCACGTCTGGCACGGGGGCATCACCGCCGTTGTCGCCGAGAAAGAAAATCAGGGTGTTTTCCGCGACCCCCTTTTGCTCTAGGTGATCCATCAGGTCGCCCAGTGACTTGTCCATGCCCTCGATCATGGTGGCGTAAGCCTTGTATTTTCGATCCTTCGAACTCTCAGTGTAGTGAGGTGCAAAACGTGGATCCGATTGAAAGGGCGAGTGCACCGCATAGTGAGACATGTGGAGGAAAAAGGGTTTCTCCGCAGCCAGCGCTTTGTCTACCTCGACCTTGGCTTCCAAAGTTAGGGCCTCGGTCAGAAAAATGTCCTGGCCATGGTACTTGTCGAGATCAGGGACGGGGTGGGCATGCCGGCCCTGTCTGCCGACACCAAACCCGTCCTTGCCGTAGTAGGATCCCGGCGCTCCGATAGCGTCGCCGGCCACATTTACATCAAATTCGAGGTTCAAAGGATCCCTTCCTTCGCTGTCGAATGGAGCAAAGTGGGCCTTGCCGACGTGTATGGTCGTATATCCCGCCTGTTTTAAAACGCGTGGCAGAGTGACATCCTCTTTTCTGAGTCCCAACCAATTCCACTCTGGCGGAACCTGCTGGCACACCACCAGCGGATATTGCCTGGTGTCGATCTCCCGATTGTTTTTCCAGGGAAAGATATAGTCGGTGGTTCGATGCCGCGCTGAGTTCTGGCCGCTCATGATGGAGACGCGCGTCGGCGAACAAACACTGTGGGAATAGAAGTTGCTGAAGCGTACGCCCTTGGCCGCCAACCTTTCCATATTCGGCGTGCGATACCATTTATTGAGCGGATGGCTCTTCGGTCTGCCTTCCTTGTCCGTCAGCATCGGGGCCGAGGTGTCCATCAATCCCATATCATCGACGAGAAAGAGGACGATGTTCGGTTTCTCTGGTTCGGCAGAGGCTTGCGCACAAAATAAGGTGAAAATAACTAAAGCGAATATCCAATTCTTCATCAGTTTGCCCTTTGCTTTCCTCCAGCCACCTCTTCCGACCAGTCTGCGTACAGTTTCCTGAGCCGCTGTGTCATTTCGGGATGCTTCTTGGCCAGGTCCCGGCTTTCACCGGGATCCTGCTTAAGGTTGAACAGGCGAGCGCCTTTCGTGAGATTCTTCCGGTTGATGATTCCCGCCGTTGGCTTTCTTCCGCTTACGGTCCCGTTGTGAAGGAGCTTCCAGTCTCCTGAGCGCACCGCATAACCTTCTTTGCCCCAACGCCAGAAGAGGTCGCGTGATTCGTCGGACTTCGCAATCGGGCGACCATCGAGTGCTTGAGGCAACCTGATGCCCGCTGCTTCAAGGCAGGTGGGTAACACATCAAGAGTGGAGACCGGCTGGTTCCAAGTTTCGTCGGCATGCGGATCACCCGGGCGGGAGAGAATAAAGGGAACCCGGATGCCACCTTCCCAGAGTGAGAACTTGGCGCCAGCCAGCGGCAGATTTGAGGCTCCGGTCGTGGGCGCTCCGCCATTGTCTGAAAAGAAGATGATCACCGTGTTGTCGGCGAGCTTCACCTCGTTCAAGGAATCCAGGACCCGCCCGATGTTGTCGTCGAGGCAATTGAGATTGGCGAGGTAGTATCGGCGCATCTCCTCAGCGGTGATTTTTCCGAGGCGGATGTATTGCTGAAACCACTTGGCGTAGCTGCCGTCCTTGTTGGGATCGTAATTCGAGATTTCCTTCACGCCATATTTGTCCAGGTAGCGTTCAGGCGACTGATGAATGAGGTGATGCACCGAGTTGTAAGACAGGGTGACAAAGAACGACTCCTTACGGTGCCGCTTGAGAAAGTCGATCGTCGCATCGGTAAAGATCTCGGTCAGATAACCATCCTTGAACTCCTTGACGCCCCTGTTGTGCATGAGTGGCCCGACCACGGCACTATGCCCTTTGGGATCGGGTGTTCGTTTCTGGATATCTTTTGACAGCAGAAAAAAATCGTGGCCGTGCGCCGAGCACCCGAGGAACTCGTCGAAGCCGTGATTGAGCGGATACTCGCGAACGTTATGCCGGTGAAGGCTACTGCCGCCGTAGTCATTTTTTCCAAAGCGGGCCGTCCGGTAGCCGTTCTTCTTCATGATCTCCGCGACGTGTGAATCGTCTTTGGATAATCCGCAGTTAAAACTGCTCTTGGGATCCCAGCGGACCTGATGCCTTCCGGTGACCCAGCCGGCACGGGACGGACTGCACACCGGAGCCGAAGCGTAGGCATCGGTAAACAGAACACCGCGCGATGCGAGCCGGTCCATGTTCGGCGTCTTAACATCCTTCGCATGATGTTTGTAGGCTCTCAGGTCGGCGTAGCCCTGGTCATCGGTGACAATGATGAGGAAGTTAGGCTTTCCTGATGCTTCTTGGGCCGAGGCATCACCCACCGCCATGAGCGAGATCGCCGCAAGGACAAAGCCCGGCCGGACTAATGCTGACCAGTTCATGCGATGATCTCTTTCACCACGTTCCCGGCAACATCCGTCAGACGGAACGGGCGGCCATGGTGCTCAAAAGTGAGGCGCTCGTGATCAAGGCCCATGAGGTGGAGCATGGTGGCGTGCAGGTCGTTGATGTGGACCTGGCCTTCGATTCCGTAATAGCCGAAGTCATCGGTCACACCGTGCGTGATGCCACCTTTGATGCCGCCGCCAGCCATCCACATCGTGAACCCGTGGTGATTGTGTTCGCGACCTGGCGCTTCACCCGCGCCGTTGTTTTGTTGTGTGTGCGGAGTGCGACCAAATTCTCCTCCCCACAGGACCAGCGTGTCGTCAAGCAGGCCGCGCGATTTCAGATCGGCGAGCAGACCGGCGACCGGCTTGTCGCTGGTGGCGCATTCCTTTTTGAGGCCATCGGCGATCTTGCCATGATGATCCCATCCGCGGAGCGAGACCTGGACGAACCGAACACCCGCCTCGGCAAAGCGGCGAGCCAGCAGACACTGTCGGCCAAACTTGTCGGTTGGTTTTTCGCCGATGCCGTACAGGGCCAGCGTCTCTTTCGATTCCTCGGCGAAATTGACCAACTTCGGAGTCTCAGCCTGCATGCGGAAGGCGAGTTCGAAGGACTCGATGACACCTTCCATCTGTTGATCCACTTTGAGACGCTCCAGTTGCCGACGATTCATGGATTGAATCAGGTCGATGCGGCGTCGCTGGACTCCCGCCGGTACTTGGGAGTCGGTCAAGTGGCGGATCGGAGCCTTGTCTGGTGAAGATCCCACGTGCTGGATGGCGGTGCCCTGATGAATGGCGGGCAGGAAAGCGCTGCTGAAGTTACGCTCGCCTTCGGCCGGAAGAATCGTGATGTAGGAGGGTAGTTGCTGGTTCTCTGTGCCCAGGCCGTACGAAAGCCACGAGCCCATCGATGGAACCGTGTCGAAGAGATTGCCAGTGTGGAGTTGCCGGATCGCTACCGGATGGTTGGGACTGTCGGCCTGCACCGCTCGCAGTACACACAAGTCATCGGCGTGTCGGGCGGTATGCGGCAGCAGATCACTCATGTAGAGACCGCATTCCCCCTGGTGTTTGAAATCGGATGTTGGTCCCAACAACCGTGTGTTTTCGAGGCCCACTGTCGCCTCGGTTTCCGGCAGTTTGTAGGGGATCGGCTTGCCTGAACCCTTCACAAGTTCGGGCTTATAATCGTAGAGGTCCATCTGCGATGGGCCTCCGGACATGAACAGGAAGATGATACGTTTGGCTCTGGGCGGAAAGTGAGGTCGCCGAGCGGCCAGTGGTGACTTCCCGTCGTCCCTGCTCGTTTCCGTAGCAGCTTGCTGCTGAAGCATGGCGCTCAGTGCAAGCGAACCGAACCCGCAACTCGTGGCCCGGAGAAAGTTTCGCCGAGATGTGGTTGATGATTGTGTGGAGTGTTTCATGGCATTCTCTTTTTCCTCAACAGCAAGCCGCGAAGCGGCGGCAGCACATAACTGCGGGCGTCAGCCCGCAGAATCGATGGCCCACATGAACACTTAGCCGCGAAGCGGCGATAGCATTGCAGCAAGCATAGCAATTGCCGGTGATAACCGGGCCAGAATATGGACGTGATCCTTCACCCCGCCGATCTCGATCAGGTTGCCTTTCTTCGCACGAATCGTTCCGCCGATGTACTCGTAGAGTCGCTCCTGAATGGTGTCTGTAATCGTTGAACACCGATACTTGGTCGCGAACACGACTTGGTAGGTTAACTGTGTGAAACAGCCCATCGGGCGCCTCGATTGCTGTCGCCGCTTCGCGGCTAGGTTGTCATTACTCACGAAACAGAAAACTGTTAGAGCCGAGCACGGCATGGCATAGCTGCGTCCAAGCCGCCGACCTGGCTTTGTCGGGACTGGAACCAGTGAGGTCCTGAGTGCATTGGTCAAGGAACGTCAACGCTTCCTCGATTTCTTTCGCGTCGGCCGGGCGACTAACGGTCAGCAGATACAGCCGGTTGACGCGGGCCTGTTCGTCGTCGGGTTCTTCTTCCGTCAGACGCTCGGCCAGCTTGTGGGCCTGATTTTTGACAAACGGCGCGTTCAGCAGAAAGAGAGCTTGAGTCGCGACGGTGGTATTGGCACGGGCGCCGGTGATTTCGCTGGGGTGTGGGAAATCAAAGGCGGTGAGGATTTCAAGTTCGCCAACGGGCCGTTCGCGTTTGAGGGGGAGATAGACGGACCGTCGGTCTCGTATGTAATCGGCAATTTTCCCGGCCCATGTCGGCGGGTTCACATTTCCCCCGGCGCCAGCGACGTTGCCCTTCAGCTCAAGGCCGAGCGACGAGCCACCGCGACCCGGATCGAGCTGACCGCTCGCGGCCAGCATTGCATCGCGAATCGATTCGGCTGTTAGTCTTCGGCGAGGCATCTTCCAGAGCAGACGATTATCGGGATCAATGGCAGCAGCTCTGGCGTTGTGTGATGACGCCATTCGGTAGGTTCGCGACATCACCATGCGGCGGACGGCCGTCTTTAGTGACCACCGATCCTGCTCGTGAAATCGGACCGCGAGAAAGTCGAGTAACTCCGGATGACTCGGCGTTTCGCCGTGGACACCGAAGTAATCGACCGAGCGGACAAGTCCCTTTCCAAAGAGATGATGCCAGATTCGATTGACGAGAACTCGTGAAGTCAACGGGTTTGTGGGATCGGTCAGCCATTTGGCAAGTTGCACGCGACCGCTGGTTCCCGGTGAGATGACGTAGTTCTTCGACACGGAAACAGCGCCAACAAAACCGCGTGGGACGATGTCACCGTGCGACTGGAAATCACCGCGCCGATAGATCGGGCTGTCACGTGGCGTTTCAATGTCCTTTACGGCAATTGCCTGCCGGCGACCGGGCCGCGCCAGTTCCAGGCGTTTGGTCAGACGCTCCAACTCGCGGTTGATGCCTGCGATGCGAGGGTTGGCAGAACCGACTGCCGGACCACTGAATATCTGCAAGGCAATGTTTGGTTCATCCGGCTCACCAATATCGACGACATGTGAATGATTAATCCCCCCACCTGTCCATCCTGGAATCGAACATTTCGCATAGACGGGCAACCCGGTGCCGGCTTGTTTCGCTTTGATGCTGCCGAGTCGGCACTTGTCGAAATCTTCCGCGAAGACAACTCGCGATGTGTCTGATTCCGCGATCGACAAATCATCAATGGCACCGCCGAACCGATTTGTGTAATCGCTTGAAGTGATGTGCAACGACACGTCGCCTGAGCCGTCTCCCGTATAGACAAACGACGCTGCATTGAGCTGCTGAGCGTCTGTCTTTCCGGACCAGGCGAGTGGTCGATGGACGTGGTAGGCAAGCACCGTCTCATCTTTGCGTAGCACCTGCAGAAGCAAACCATCCTGCTCGGCGGTTGCCTGGCCCGCCCCAGCCCAGACGGAAGGACCTGCAGCGAAAGAGACGCGATACTCGCGGCCCTCATCGTTCGCACTGATTCCTGATTTCAGCGTGAGTGAATTTGCCTGATCGTTGACGGCTTTCTTTGTGAACCTGCTTTTCTCATCGTGACCTTGTAGCTCTATAAGTTTTGCCCGAAGTTTCTGCCGTTGCTGGCCGATCTCACGGGAAAGTCGCTCGAACTCTTCAGCAGACCCCGGTAGCTCTGGAAGCGTCACGTGAGTGATTTGACTCCAGACACCAGGACCGTCGTAGCTGGTGGTGAGCGTGCTGTTAAAAATCCCCGCCAGTGCGTAGTAGTCCGCCGTCGGAATCGGGTCGAACTTGTGATCGTGGCACCGCGCGCAGGAAATCGTTTGACCAAGGAATGTACGTCCAATGCGGTCGATCTGATGATCGACAACATCCGCGGCAAGTTGTCCTTTGATGTAGTTCTGAAGCGTCCACGGTCCGATCGCCAAGTATCCGGTCGCGATGATCTGTTCGCGCTGCTGCTCGACGTTCTCGTAAGGCAAAAGGTCACCGGCAATCTGTTCGTGGATAAATCGATCCAGCGGTTTGTCTGAATTGAACGCCCCGATGACGTAGTCCCGATAACGCCAGGCATCTTGGATCAGGACGTTTCCCTGAATGTCGGCGAGGTCTGCGTAACACGACAGATCGAACCAGTGCCGAGCCCAGTGGTCCCCGAACCCGGGCGATTCAAGCAGCCGTTCGACGACCTTTTCGTACGCGCCAGCGGATTGGTCGCTGATAAAGGCTTCGATTTCTTCTGATGTTGGCGGCAAGCCCGTGAGGTCAAACGTGATGCGACGCAGCAACGTGTAGCGATCGGCGTCGCTGGCGGGGCCAAGCCCTGCGTTCTCCAGTGCAGCCAGGACAAAAGCGTCGAGATCGTCCCGCAACCAGTTCGCGTCCTTCACTGTTGGGACAGCCGGCTTCGTGATTGGCTGCAGAGCCCAGAGCTTATTGGGATCGCCCTTCGCTGCTTTAGATTCGCGAGGGTCGGGCGCTCCCATCGTCACCCATTTTTCCAATAGTGCGATTTCGCTGGCCGGAAGTTGTTCCTCCGGCGGCATCTCATAGCCCTCGTACCGAACCGCCTCGATCAACAGACTTTCCGCGGGCTTGCCTGGAACGATGGCCGGCCCTTCCGTTCCTCCCTTCTTCCAGCCGTGACGGGAGTCAAGCACCAGCCCGCCTTTCGCCTTACCGGATTCGTGACTGTGGCATTTATAGCAACGGCGTTTCAGGATCGGGGCGATCTGCTTCTCAAAAAAATCGATGCCCTTGGCGCTGGCTGTTTCGTTCGCAGTCCCGTCAGTAGCAACATCCTGTGAATAGGCGATAGCACAGGTGAGAACCACTGCGACGAACGCGACGTAGGCTTCTGACTTAAAGATCACGAGACGCTCCCGTTGGCGCGAACACCGTTCATTGCCGGCGGCTGTCGCATCTCATCAAGAAGGCTGTTGTAGGCGGTACGAATGTGGTCACGCATCTCGCTCTGCGCCTGCTCGCCATCACCTGCTGCCAGAGCCGAGTAAATCCGCGAGTGCGATTCATTCGTTTCCGCGCGACGATTGCCAGACCAGCGAATTCGATCTAGATGAGGTCTGACTTCGAGTAGAATAATCCTGAGCAACGAGGTCATGACGGAGTTGCCGGACAACCGTCCAATCTCCAAATGAAAGTCGACGTCCAGTTTTGCGTACTCAGGTGATTCGACTTCCAGCGGAATGTCAGCCATATCGGTGAGAATCTGCCGGAGCCGAAACAACTCCGATAGCTCTCTACGTTCAGCCGCCCAGGCAACCATCGTCAATTCCAGCGCTTCGCGGGTTTCCAGGATGTGAAACAGATTCTGATCCCGTTGCCCTACGACCTCACCAAACGAATGAGCCACAACCGAATCAGGATCTTGAGAATCGCCATTGGGCTGCACGATTGCCCCCACACGAGGAAGCACCTTCACTAGCCCTTTCGCCTGCGCGGTCAGCAAGGCGTCTCGAACGGTTCCTGCCTTCACGCCGAACTTTACGGCCAACTCTCGAATCGGCGGCAAACGGTCGCCAGCCCCGAGATCATTGTCTGCAATCAAATCGCCCAGCAGTCGAACTATGTCGCCTGCCACAAGAATCTCCGTCACCGAATTCATCTCGCATTCTCTCTGTGATATTCACAAATGGACTTTGATAATCAACAACAGGTCATTTAGATCAATAAATTGCCGCTTCACACTTTGAAAGGCTTGTCGGCGGCCAGCCTGTGATTATCAAGACTCGCATCTGATTGTCAATGGTTGATGGAAGATTTTGCTGGTGAACTTCGGAGCATGCTTGCGTCCAGTGTCACGACCGGCGCGTACCTACCAGCGGCACGGCGTTCAAGCAGCACGTCGTACTTCCCTAGAGGAAGTGCGTTCGGCCCAGCTTGGTGGCGGGCGACTTGGTTCGGTTTCGCTCACGTGCTCGATGAGCTCTCGCTGCCATCGAAGAATCGTGTCTGCCTGGGCAATCGTGGCAATGAACATCTGCAACGGCTGGAGAAAAACGACATGAAAGGACTCCCGATCAACGGACGAATTTAACATCTGCCTGTTCGGAAGCAATGTCAACGAAATC
>DUDC01000177.1:0-10020 GCA_012959465.1 Planctomycetaceae bacterium | reverse complement strand
TGGTCGAAAACAACAGCGTTTGATGGCCACAGATCGTTACAATCAATACAGATACACATCGGGTGAGTTTTTGGATAGGACGGACGTGAGTTTGGAGATTCAACACCATGTTACGTGAAACCATGCCACGAAGAGCGATTCTAATCCACACATTGATTCTCCTCGTGGCTCTGACCGGAGGTTGTCAGCGGCAGCAGTCGGCGGAAATCACTGAGACAGTCGTCGAGGCGGGAACGACTCTTGAATCGGCGGCACAGCCCTCAGCCGAATCGACGCCGCCCGCTTCTCCGTTCGTCGTCGTGCTAGGAACGGCTCAAGACGCCGGGTATCCACAAGCAGGATGTAATCGCGAATGTTGCCGTCGCGTTTGGTATGACCTGTCATTACATCGCGACGCAGCTTGTCTTGCTATTGTCGATCCCATCAGCAAGCAACGATGGATGTTCGAATGCACGCCAGACTTCCGGGAGCAACTCCAACGCCTCGATCGGATTGCCCCTGTCGATTCACAGCCCGGCACATCGGGGCTGACCGGGATTTTCTTGACGCATGCGCATATCGGCCATTACACGGGCTTGATCCATCTGGGACACGAGGCAATCGGTGCCAAGGGCATTCCCGTGTATGCGATGCCGCGGATGGCCAATTTTCTTCGTACATCCGGTCCCTGGAGCCAACTCGTCGAGTTTAAGAACATAGAGCTGCGTTCACTTCAGGAACAGAAGGCAATCGTGCTCAACGATCGAATTCGCGTCACGCCCATACTTGTACCGCATCGAGACGAGTTTTCTGAAACGGTAGCCTTTCGCATTGAAGGACCGAAACACGCCGTGCTTTTCCTGCCCGATATCGACAAGTGGGATCGCTGGGATCAATCCGTGGAAGACGTGCTGAAAACCGTTGATCGGGCCTATGTCGATGGGACATTTTTTGACGACGGTGAATTGCCGCACCGCTCGATGGCTGAGATACCGCACCCATTCATTGTCGAATCGATGAAACGATTCGCACCATTGTCGAGGGATGAACGACACAAAATCAGGTTTATTCACCTTAACCACACCAATCCCGCGCACGACGTTGGTGGCAAAGCGGTGGAACGAATTATTGCTGGTGGGTACGATGTCGCTCGGCAGAGTGAGCGGTTTGACTTGTGATGGGAGGACCATAGGTCGGGGCACGTGAGATACAAACACCTGGAGCAAGCTACCGTGAAACAGATCCTCGTCTTTATCGTGATACTCTGCGCGGTCTTTGAATCGGCCAGAGCCGCTGACAAACCGAACATCGTCGTGATTCTTGTCGACGATATGGGCTACGGCGACGCCGGGTGCTACAACCCCGAATCGAAGATCCCAACACCGAACATCGATTCGCTCGCCGCTGCCGGGATGCGTTTCACGGACGCTCACGCGGCCGGCGCACTCTGCCATCCTTCACGGTATGGACTGCTCACGGGACAACATCCGTTTCGCACGAACGTATCCGAATGGAGAAAGCGTCCGCTGATCGACGAGAAACAAACGACGGTTGCGTCCCTACTGAATTCAAACGGATACAAGACGTCGATGGTGGGCAAGTGGCATCTTGGGTTTCGAGAAAATGGCTACGACAAACCGCTGCCCGGAGGACCAGTCGATCGCGGTTTTGACTCATTCTTTGGCATTCGCGCTTCCACAGACATTCCTCCGTATTTTTATATCCGCGGCAATCGAGCCGTTTCGCCACCCAGCGAACGGATCGAAGCAAACCGAAGTGATGGCTGGTCGCCGATTCAAGGTGCGTTTTGGCGTGAAGGTGGTATTGCGCCGGACCTTGTGTTGAAAGATGTGCTTCCCGGATTTACTGACGAGGCAGTCGGTGTCATCCAGGTTCACTCGAAGGCCGACACCGATCAGCCACTCATGCTCTACCTCGCATATCCAGCGCCTCATACGCCATGGCTGCCCGCTCCCGAATTCATAGGCAAGAGTAAGGCCGGTATGTATGGTGACTTCTTGGTGATGGTCGATGCGATGATCGGCCGAGTGCTGCGGGCACTGGACGCTGCCGAGATGAGCGACAACACTCTCTTGATCTTCTCTTCAGATAACGGCCCAGTTTGGTTCGACACCGATGTTGAACGCTTCGGCCACGACTCGGTGGGCGGTTTACGTGGCATGAAGGCGGATGCATGGGAAGGCGGTCATCGCGTCCCGTTCATCGTACGTTGGCCGGGCGAGGTGAGTGACGGCTCGGTCAGTCATCAGACGATCTGCTCCACCGACGTGCTGGCTACCTTTGCTGCGGCTATCGACGTTGATCTTCCCAAGGGCGCCGGTCCCGACAGCTTCAGCTTTCTACCGGTCCTGAAGGGTGACCATCCCAAGAACAAACCCATCCGTGGGCCGCTCGTGATTCCGGCCTCGGGGGGCGTGATGTCCATTCGATCCGGTCCCTGGAAGCTGATAACCGGCCTGGGTTCGGGTGGATTCTCTCAGCCCCGCCGCGTCAAGCGAAAGCCAGGTGGGCCCATCGGGCAGCTCTACAACCTCGCCAGCGACCCAGCGGAAACGAAGAACCTGTACCTGGAAGAACCCGGCATCGTGAAGCGGCTGCAAGACGAGTTGGTCCGCGTTCGCAGTGGACCATGAGGTGGTCGGGTGGCACTGGCATAGCCAGTGCTTTTGAGCCGAACGCGCAAGCGTCGGGCCGTGGCGTTCGTATCGCGTAGTCTTTCAAAACCCGAGGCTAGCGCCTTCGGCTCAAGTCCCCCGGCCGGCGACTTTCAATTCGATGATCGCTACAGTCTTTCAATAATCGTCGCAGTGGCCATGCCGTGGCCGATACACATCACTTGCAGGCCGAGCTGGCCGTTGCTCGCCGTTAGCCCCGAGAGCATTTTCGACATCAAGCCGGCACCCGTTGCACCCAGTGGATGTCCGTGGGCGATGGCGCCACCCCAAGGATTGACCTTGTTCCAGTCCGGTTCCAGTTCCCTGCCCCACGACAACACGACGGTTGCGAATGCTTCGTTAATTTCGATCCAGTCGATGTCCGTCAAGGCAACTCCAGCCCGCTCCATGGCAATACGTGTTGCGGGAATCACTGCCGTTAGCTGTTCGGTCGGGTTATCACCGACCGCCACGCGCGCCAGAAAGCGAGCAAGTGGTTGGAAGCCTTCGGCCACAGCAACATCTCGGTCGGCAACCAACACGGCCGATGCGCCGTCCGAAATCTGGCTCGCATTGGCGGCCGTCACGACACCGTCGCCGTCTGGACGAAATACTGTCGGAAGTGAGGCGATCTTCACCGGATCCACCACGGCGCGTATTCCGTCATCGTAAGTCAGAAGAAAAGGCCGACTCTGCTTGTCGAGCCCTTCGATCGGCAAGAGCTCGGCATTGCGATCCTGGTCTTTCGCGGCCTGGGCCCGACGGTGGCTCTCCATCGCGAATTCGTCGACTTCCCGGCGAGTGATCTGCCATTTCTCTGCGATCAGTTCGGCGCTATGTCCTTGGTGGATCAAGTCGTGCCCCGACACGTCCTCGACGACCAATGTTCCGTCGTCTTTCTTAAAATCACTTGCCATGGGCACACGTGTCATCGACTCCACACCGCAGCCGATGGCGTAGCTTGCGTCCCCGGCAGCGATCGCTTGGGCGGCAAAGTGAATCGTCTGCTGGCTGGAACCGCACATTCGATTTACCGTGGTTGCCGGAACATGGACCGGAAACCCAGCGTTGAGAACTGCCAAGCGGCCGATGTTAGCCCCCTGTTCAGCGATCGGCGTGACGCAACCGACGAGCACGTCGTCAAGTCGTGCCGAGTTCAATCCGACCCGGTCTACTAGCCCGTTCAAAGTATGGCTGAGTAGTTGCACTGGAGTCGTTGCCCGGAGTGTTCCACCGGATCGAGCAAACGGCGTTCGGACGCCACCGATGATCACTGGCTCAGCCATATCAGAGAATACTCCGTTGAATCAATGTGGAGACCAATCCGAACGGGGTCACTTAGTCTCCGTCCATTTTTCGAATAGGCGGGTACGAACCGATCTCGATGTGGTTCCCATCCGGATCGTGAAAGAAGAACTGGGTCACACCGCTGTCGGCCACATAGTTGGATTTGTACGGGATACCGTGTGCTTTCAGCAAATCTTCAACGACGCTCGAATCTTGAGTATGGAATGCGATGTGGTCGGTGCGGATCGAGATTTCACGGTCGTCGATCGCGTGATCACTGCTCGCGGCAATCAGGTGAATCTGTAGGCCGTAGTTATACAACCACGCACCGGGAAAGCCGAAGTCTGGCCGGTGAATGGGGCGAAATCCTAACACGTCACAATAGAATGCCAGACTCGCATCGAGATCGTTTGTAGCACGCGCCACATGGTTAATCGACTCGAGCGGCAGCGATGGAGGCTTCATGCGTCGGGTTCCTATTGGCTTACTCGGTGAATTAAATGGTCTCGAAGTCTCTTCCACGTGCCATCCCACTGGTCTCGGGGTAGTCCATGGCCGGCATTCGGAAAAACGCGCAACTCCTTCGGCCCGGCGATATGGTTGAACGCTGCGAGTTCGGTGGTCGGAGGGCAAACCTTGTCCTGCAGGCCAATATTCATCCACACCGAACTTTTGATCCGCGGCGCCATATTCATTACATCGAAGTAGGCAAGTGTGTCTTGTGTGGTTGACCAAGTGCGCTGTGTGTCGGCGGCAATCCACTTGTTCATCTCGGGCCAATCTGTCAACTCGAAATAGTCTACCCAATTGACTAAGAATGGAATGTCGGTCACGCACAAAGCAACTCGTTCGTCCAATGCTGCCGTTGCCAAACTCAGTCCACCACCCTGGCTGCCTCCCCAAACGGCAATTCGCTTTGGATCCACTTCATCTCGCTCACAGAGGAACTGAACGGCCCTTAAGCAGTCCATGTACGCACCACGGTAAAAGTAGCGACTCTTGTCCTCCAATCCGCGAATCCAAAAGTCCTTTGGTTCGCCACTGACGTCATCACAGCTGTTTCCATGGCCGCGAATGTTGAATGAGAAGACGATCAAGTCCTCGAACCGTGTTACCGGACGCATCGTACTGCCGTAACCCGGCAAACGCAGTACGGCGGGATAGGGGCCAGCAGACTTCGGAACCGAAAGCCAACCACGAACCAGAACGTTGTCGATGCTTCGCATCTCGACCAAATACAGATTGACTTTGTCGGTTGTAGTCATCGCTTGCGGAATGACGTTGAACTGTGGTGCCACATCGGCAAGTTCGTCCTTCGCGGCTTGCCAGAACGTCCAGAAATCGGTTGCGGCAGTCAACGGCATTTGCAGTAACTCAGGCGCATAACCCACTCGCATCGACTCTGATGACGACGGCATTTTTACTGTTGATTCGAACGCGCACACGACATGAAAGAAACCGGGGTTCGGCGCCTTGAACTGAACGTCTAATTCTTGACTAGCATTGGCAGCCAGCTCAATCGGATGCGAACGAGTAGCTAGCAATTTGTGCGTCGCCGTCTCCAAACGCCAACGAACAACACCCTGCCGAGCACTCGCGTCGAGTGACGTTATTTTGGCTGAAAGTCGAATTGCTTGACCTTCGCGAAACAGGCCGTTTTTTGTTCGCGGTGCCAGCCGAATAGCCACTGATTTTGTTTTGGCGGCACCTTGTTCGACGGCAAGCAAGACGGAATAGTCGCAAAACGTTGTCGCGACCACCACGGCAAAAATGAAATGGAGCGGGAGATTCACAGGCCAATAAAACCGGTTCATTGTCACTCGACTTGACGATAAGGAGGATCTTGTAGGGTCGAGCCCTACAGGGATTCGAAAACGGCTTGTAATGGCAAACGCCGAGTTCGATTCTGCTTGCGGTCGACACGAGGATAGATGCCTTCGAAAACGCCTCGTAGAGTCTTTACCTTGACGCTGTCCAGTTCGTACGAGAGCACCACTTCGAGTTTCCCCCCGTAACTAAAATCATCGCCGCCTTCATCCGTGAAGCGGACACTGCCACTAAGCACCGCGTAGCGTTGATCCTTGTTGGAGCCGGCAGCGGCAAGTCCGAGCTTGCCCTCGATCTTATCGATCTTATAGGCCATTTTTGTCCTTGGATCTGTTCGTTCCATGACGCCAGGAGGATAAACTTCGGACAACCAGGTCTTTAGATTGGACGCATCGACCGTGCGGTTCTTTACGGGATAATCGAGCAGCTTCCAGTCCTGTTCTGCCAACGGGACGACTTCTACAACTGGCGCCTGGTAGGCGGTCATTCGGTTGTCCTGCAGACTGACAAAAACGCGAATTCCCCGCGACCGATCGAGCTCGGGCAGCTCCACGGGGCGGTTCCTCGGAGGCCAATCGTCGACTTTGAGAAACCTGGCGGCTCTTTGGAGTTCCCGAGCCGTGTATTGGGCAAGTGGCTCTCGCGTTGGGCCGTGTCGCATGCCGTCAAACCAATGAACCACTTGGCCCTTCGAGTTAAGCACGGCCAGATCGACGTTGCTTTGCTGATTGCGTTGCGGCCCCCTCCCCTGTTGTTGTGGAGCAAATTTCTCCCGCCACACGATCCTGACGGGCGCGGGGATCTCGCTGTCATTGCGATGGCCGTGCCAGCTCGTGACAATGAACGGTTCCAGTTGCTTGATTACCTCGGGATTAATCAAAGAGGTCCCCCGGACCTGCGTTGCGGTTGCTCAGCAGTGGCCCGATCGGATGTCACCATACTTGGCGTGGATGATAATCAGGACGATCGGACGACCCTCTCGAGCTGCCTTCTGTTGCGCGTCGTTTAGTGAATCTACCCAGTCAAGCCGATACATGGCCAACTGTCGTTCGGTTGGACGAAGACCGTTGTACTTCGCTAAGACCGAATCCGCATGCTCGTCTTGCGCCGAAGCCAAGCTCGCGGCGATCAATGGGACAAGACAGAACAGGAAGTGTCGCATCGGACGATCCTTTCAAACTGTATTCCAAGCAGATTCTTCTGGCGGTGTCTCATCACCGCTCTTGTTAGAACCGGGAGTTAGAGTTGCTGTCTCAGGCCAAACGAAACCTCCGACAAGTCGGAGCACTCCAAACGAGATCACGGTCACTATACCGCTCACGCGCAGGGCCGGTGGGCCAAGGCTCGCGAATTCGACTAAATAAAGTCTGCTTTTCGGTTAGTTGGCCAACGCTTCATTGATTGCAGCAAGAATCTGCGGCTCAAAGGCAACCAATGTGACGTCGATATTCCGTGGTGCGGAATTTAATGAGCGGCGTAATTCGTCGACGGCAATGACCGCGGCCTGCTGGATAGGATAGCCATAGACGCCGCAGCTGATCGCCGGAAACGCAATGGTCTTGATATTGTGTTGGTCGGCCAATTCGATCGAGTTTCGGTAACAGCTCCGGAGCAACTCTGCTTCGCCCTGGTTACCACCACGCCAAACGGGCCCAACGGTGTGGATCACATACGCGGCTGGCAGACCGAACCCAGCAGTGATCTGACAGGCCCCTGTCGGGCAGCGAACGCCCGGACGAACTTCCGGAAAACTGCGGCAGGCCTCCACAAGTTCCGCTCCCGCCGTTCGATGAATAGCACCGTCGACGCCGCCACCACCCAGCATTCGTTCGTTGGCCGCGTTCACGATCGCATCAACACAAATGGTTGTGATGTCAGCAGTTTTTGCGATGATGTGGGGCATTCGACGATTCCATCGTTTATTGTAATACTCGAATATCGGGATATCCCGATCCGGTTATTTTTTGACCCAAGAAGATTCTGCCAAAGAGGAATGAAATGACATCGGTTACTCGGATCTTAGTCTTTTGCTTTTTGGCTTGCGCGTCAACATCCATTGTTCTGGCGGATGCCGGCGTCAAGCGACCGAACATTCTCTTTATTATTGCCGATGACCAATCGCCCTTTGACCTGAAGGTCTATGATCCGAAGTCACGACTCGACACGCCTGTCATTGACCGTCTCGCACGTGACGGAATGGTGTTCGACGGGGCGTATCACATGGGCTCCTGGTCAGGTGCTGTCTGTACGCCATCTCGACATATGGTAATGAGTGGACGGACCGTGTGGCACCTTCCCCGGCGAGCCAGGAATGCACCAAAAGGCGAGTCGCTCTGCCCGCCCGACCTCGAGAAGTACACGTTGGCGGCCGTCTTCAATCGAGCCGGTTACGATACCATGCGAACTTGCAAAAAGGGAAATAGTTACGAAGCGGCGAATCAGCAATTCACCGTGCGAAACGACAGTACCAAGCGAGGTGGCACCGACGAGACGGGTAGCGGTTGGCATGCCGAACAGGTACTTCAGTACCTGCGCGAACGCGATGCCAATCAAGACGCGGACCCGTTCTTTATCTATTTTGGTTTTTCCCACCCGCACGATACACGTGACGGTAAACCCGAATTGCTGGAAAAGTACGGCGCCGTCAACCACACCAACGCGGAAGAACTACCGCCCGCGAATCCCAAGGCTCCTCCGCTGCCGATTAATTATCTTCCGGCGCACCCGTTCCACCACGGGCATCCCAATCTCCGCGACGAAGTGAAAGTAAAAGGCGTCTGGCGGAATCGGGACGAACGGACCATTCGAAATGAGTTGGGCCGCGAATTCGCCTGTTCCGAGAACATCGACATCCAAATTGGACGAGTGCTCAAAAAACTTGAAGCCATGGGGGAGTTAGACAATACGTACGTCATTTACACGGCCGACCATGGGATGGCGATCGGCCGGCACGGACTGCAAGGAAAGCAGAACTTGTATCAACACACCTGGCGAGTTCCATTCATCGTCACGGGGCCTGGCATCGAGGCGGGAACGCGTTCAGAGGGCAATATTTATTTGCTTGATACCCTGAGTACGCTCTGCGATCTCGCTGGCGTCCCGATTCCCGAGTCGAGTGAGGGAATAAGTTTCAAACCCGTATTGGAAGGGAAAAAGTCGCAGGTCCGAGACACTCTTTACGGAGTCTATTGTGGCGGAACCAAGCCCGGCATGAGGTGCGTAAGGAAAGGGGATTGGAAGTTGATCAAGTACGACGTGCTCGAGGGCAAGGTGCGTGAAACACAATTATTCAATCTAAAGGAAAACCCCCACGAGTTTCTCAGTCAACATCACGCACCTGAATTGCGGGACTTGATCGATGCGAAGCCAACGGACATTCAGGTGAATTTGGCGGACGACCAAAGATACGCCGCTAAGCGTAAGGAAATGGAAGCTCTGCTGCTCGAGCAAATGCAGAAATGGGACGACCCCTACCGATTGTGGGATCAGAAGCCATAGTTTGTCTGAGCCGAACGCGGTAGCGTCAGGTCTTGTCGTCTATCCTAGGATTGAAAAACCCGAGGCTAGCGCCTACGGCTCAGCGGCATGAGACGCTAAAAACACGTGCTTGTTTGTCAAACAAGTCCGGGCAGTGTCCCGTCGCCGCAGAAGTCTGGGTTCCCAAAACTCTTGACTGGGTGCCCCATCGCTTCGCATAAGGTCATCAATAGGCGATTGTGAGGGGTACCACCAAAATCAAAGGCCTGCCCCATTCGGAAACCTAGTCCTCCGCCAATAAGCACGAATGGGATGTTGTTGCGAGTATGGGAATTGCCTTTACCCAACTCGTTGGTCCACACGATTGTCGTGTTATCCAACAACGACCCGTCACCGCCTGGCTCGGGAGTCTCGGCCAGTCGTTTGGTGAGGTACGCAACCTGCTCGCAATACCAAGTGTTGATCTTGATCAACTTTTCGTACGCTTCTTCGTTGCTGTCTGGTTCGTGCGACAACGAATGGTGGCCTTCCTTGATTCCCAACCAGGTCATCCTTGGCTGACCGACGCTGTTGGTTATCTGGTAGGTCGCAATTCGCGTAAAACCGGCAGCGAGGCTGTTGACCATCAATTCGATCTGCAAGCGGCTGAGCTGCGGTATGTTGTCGTTGGTTTCCTCAAGGTTTGGCGGCAGTTGGGGCATGGCGTGGACGACCTTGGTCTTGTTCGCTAATTCGGCCTTTAGCTCTTTTTCGACCTGTCGAACTGTTTCCAAAT
>DUDC01000176.1 GCA_012959465.1 Planctomycetaceae bacterium | reverse complement strand
AACCTAACCGAGCCAAACAATGAAGCGGTCAATCCTGGTGTTATTGGCGATCTCGATCGCCGGTTGTTCCGAGCCCGATGATCAGGTTGAAAACATCAGCGCCGCTCTCTCGACCATGCTCAGGTTTGAAAAGGCACTGGCGGTCTACCGGCTGGATCTCAGCAGTTACCCATCAACGGAAGACGGACTGGAGGCGTTGGTCAAATCGCCGGCACCGGCGGAGAATTGGAACGGACCTTACATTCAAGGTGACGTCCCACTCGACCCGTGGGGAAAACAGTACAATTACGAACACGGTGCGGAGATATTTCGTATCACGACCGCTGGGCCCGACGGCGAATTCGACAACCAAGACGACTTGGTAACTGAGCAAAAGGTCCGTACGGAAAGCGAAACTTAGTCCGTCGACCCAGCGACCTCATCTGCCGACTTGTCTCGCGACATCTCTTCCAATTCGCGAACTTCTCTTCCCAATCGCCAATCACGAAAAATGGTGATGAAGGCGTCAATCAGTAGCCAAACTCCGTAGCCGCACAATGCGACTATGCACATGCCGCCGATAATAAGGAGAAACGTCTGCTTCATCTCTGATTCTCTTCGAGTAACGGCTACGAATTGAGAGTAAAGAGTTCGGGGCCAACGTGATCTGTAACGACTTCGCCGAACAGCGTATGCGAACTGGCATCGTAGATCGCCACGGGTAGTATGTGCCCGACCTGGCGAAGGTTCCCTTGGAATACCACAATGCGATCGCAACGCGTTCGACCCGTTACCTGCACAAGCGGTCCCACGTCGCCTCGTTTTTTGGCCTTCTTACTCGGTCCTTCAACAAGAACACCGAACGTTCGGCCTAGCAAGTCTAGGTTATCCTCTTCGCTGATGGCATCTTGAATTGCCAACAACTCGTTATTTCGTCGCTGCTTCACTTCGTACGGCACATCATCGGGAATCCGATCTGCCGCTTTCGTCCCAGGCCGTTCACTATATTTGAAAATGAAACTGTTCTTGAAACGGCATTCCTTGACCAATTCCACGGTCTGCTGAAACTCGTCTTCCGTTTCACCGCAGAATCCAACAATAAAGTCGCTGGAAACCGTCGCGTCTGGCAGGTGGTGGGAAATGCGAGCCATCATCTCCCGATATTCCGTCACAGTGTAGCCGCGTTTCATCCGCTGCAATACGGCGTCCGATCCGCTTTGTAGGGGAGCGTGCAAATAAGGCGACACTTTCCGCAAGTCCCGAATCGTCTCCAACAATCGAACGGTCATATCCTTCGGATAATTCGTGACGAACTTGAGTCGTTCGATCCCATCGATCTCATGAAGCTGCTCCAACAGCGATGCCAGATCCGTCTCTTGGGAACCATCATGGTGCCGATAGCTGTTGACCGTCTGTCCTAACAGCGTGATTTCTTTGCAACCCTGATCCGCCAGAATCTGCGCTTCGTCGACAATCTGTTGAGGTGGACGTCCCTGCTCGGGCCCTCGGGTCATGGGGACAATACAATAGGTGCAGAATTTGTCGCATCCGATTTGAATGCGTAGGTATGCCTGGAAAGGGGTCGGTCGCATGGTGGGATCGCGAAGCGGATCGAAAGTCTCGTGTGTTCGCTTGATCTGGTCTAACGAACCATCACGGCGTCCCATGCTGACCGCGACTTGACGACCCTCTCCCTGCCTTACACTCTCAATCAACTCTGGGATACGATGTAGCTGCCCGGGCCCCACGATCAAGTCCACGTATGGGGCTCGTTCGAAAACTAATTGTTGATCTTTCTGCGCCATGCAACCCATGACGCCGACAACTTTTTCTGGGTGTTGCTGTTTGGTTCGCTTGATCCTTCCCAACGAGCTATACGTTTTTTCCTCGGCCAATTGGCGAACACTGCAAGTATTGAAGAGCAGTGCATCCGCATCTTGAGGATCGACCGTTAGCTCGTATCCGTTCTTGCGTAGACTGGCGACGACCATTTCGCTATCGAGCAAGTTCATCTGGCAGCCAACAGTTTCGATGTAGACGCGCTTTGTTGTCATGTTCTTGAGTTCTCAGCCAGGGATTGGGCTGGCTTGGTCGTCGGTGCAAATGGTGTAGTCGCTAGGTCAATCAGGCCGCGGGCCGACCCTCTCGGATCCGCTCAAGCTGTTCATCTTGATGCCGGCGTTTCTCCTGCTCAGCGTCCGCCTTCTGTTCGCGCACCTGCTCTTCTTGACGGCGATCACGTTCCGCGTCAATCTTCTGAGTGATCTCCGTGACCATGCGGTCCCGCGTGGTTCGCATCAAACCGACCAGCGAACAAACGGCGATCATCAAAGCCACAGCCAACAATCCGTTTTCCCAGGTAACCAAGGCGTCCATACCCGCAATTCCTGTGTGGTGCTGTGTGCCTTTTTCGCTGCGAACTCTCTGGCGAAGCCAAGCCCGTATTCTAACAGCCACAAGGACTTAGACCAATGGCGAACCGCCACTTTGAAAAGCCGGATTGCCTTGCCATCGCCGCACGGACGGTTTCTTGTGAGCCGATGGTGTTAGCCTCGGTTTTCCATGTCACGTGACCAAGGGGCAGCACCCGACGCGAGCGCGTTCGGCTCAAATAACAGGCTGGCGAAGCCAGTGGGTGGTCACGGTCGTGTATAATCTTGAGTCTTGAACTTACGCCTACGACGCTTGACACGTTTGCCCAAAAATCGAGCCCACACCATGTATTAGGACGATAAAAATTCATGCGACAAACAACGACGAATTCGACCCTCGGAACGTTGATTTTAGTGATGTATGCGATGATCACGACCGGTGCGGTCCGCGGCGAGGGGTTGGTTTTTACACCGCCCGGTGGTGGTGACGGCGCGAAGCACATTGTGTTGGTGGCCGGCGATCAGGAGTATCGTACCGAAGAATCGATGCCGATGTTGGCGAAGATTTTAAGTGTAAAACACGGGTTCAAATGCACGGTCGTCTTTTCCTACTCGGAAGATGGCAGTTACATCGACCCCAACAATGAACACGGACTCAAGGGACTTTCTGCTCTGGATTCCGCTGACCTGATGTTGATCGGAACGCGGTTCCGGCGACCGAGTGTTGCGGAGGCAGCCCACATCACCAAATTCCTCAATGATGGAAAATCTGTCATCGGGATTCGCACTGCAACGCACGCCTTCACCGGTAATGGGAGTTTTGGTGACAAGATCTCCTACGGCCAATTCGGTCTAAAGATATTGGGCGAGACTTGGGTCAATCACCACGGCGGGCATAAGAGACAAGGGGCACGGGGACACATTCAAAAGGAGTTTGCTTCTCACCCAGTGTTGAGAGGGGTTGGCAAGGTGTTCGCACCCAGCGACGTATACGGTGTGCGGCATCTCACGGACGCTGACCAGATTCTAATGCGAGCCTCAGTAACAGAGTCACTGGACCCTGAGTCCAAGGACATCGACGGAGCGAAAAACGACCCGATGCAACCGTTCGTCTGGATTCATACGTACGAGGCGCCGAATGGGGAAAAAGGTCGGGCCATTTGCACAACGGGTGGAGCCTCTGTCGATCTGGTGAACGAGGGCCTCCGGCGGACCTTGGTCAACGCCGCGTACTATCTCACCGATCGCAAGGTTCCCCAAAAAGCGGATGTCGCCGTAGTCGATGCTTTCTATCCGAGTTTCTACGGCTTTATTAGGAAACCAAATTATTGGAAGGACGCCGATCTGCAGCCGGCCGACTTCGGCCTCGGCAAGTCACCGGCGATGCCCGACCCCGCTGGAAGTCCAGCATGGCCATTTCGACCGGTAAAAAAGAACTAGCGGCCGCCTATGCACTTCTCACCCGAGGATGCCAGCGGTCAAGATAACGACAGAAGTGAATCGTGTTGGGCCTTGGCACTGACCGCTGCACTGGGCAGCGTTGCGATTTGCAGCTTGTATTGGCGCGGATGGTCTGTCACTGGCCACGTCGTTGACGTCGTACCTTGCCTGCTCACCGCGTTCTTGGTCGCGTTTCTCATTCACGTCTCTGGCCGCCTGAAGACGAGGTGGACGATGGTCGTGTCCGCGGTCACCGCGTCTCTGGCCATCGTTGTCGGAAAAATACTCGCCTGGGATCTGTTCGGATTTACCAGCCAGTTTTCGAACATCGCAAGAACCGTCGACGGGACTTGGTACAAGCAACTTCTCTCGTCATGGGAACAGTACGATGAACGAACGCAATGGTTGAACGGCGGCGGTCTGTTGCTGACTCCGTTGCTGAGTGCTTTGATTGTGCCGGCATTTCAGTGGATAAATCGGCGCCAGATGCTCACCAATGGGCGGACGGAACAGACAGCTAACGAGACGACCAACCACGCCACTGAACTCGACTGCCAACGAGCGATGCGGTTCCGCTATGGCATCATGGTATCGTTCTGGGTGCTAGTACTAAGTCTGCTCTATCTGTCATGTCATGACCCGCAACGATCCGGTTTTCTGTTGATGTCGGTGCCGGCCGGTGAAGGCACTCGGCAAAACCCGTTACCGGGTTTTGCCGCGCTCGTGGAAGGCCGGCCCGTGATGACAGAACAAATACCGGCATGCGAACAGGTTGGTTGGTTTTGCGGAGGCATTCGCAGCGACAACAATTTTCGGTTTAAGCGCGCCGGTTACGGTTTTCTGGGAGCGTGGCTGACACCCTTGTTTGGGTCCGAAAGAACTTTGTTAGCCGTTAATGTGATGGCTTGGTGGTTGTCTGTCTGGTTCGTTTGGCGGTTGGCGTGGGGTTGGTTTGACGATCGTGTCACCGCGGCCATTGCGGCCATGTTGGCCGCGGCAGGCTGTGGATTCTGTTTTCATCTTGATGCTACTACGCCACACCTGGTGTCGTTCGCCATGTACTACGGCGGACTGTTGATGTTATGGGAATGGCGCATCAGTGAGGTGCGATGGTCGTGGTCACGCCATGCAGCGATCGGATTGACCATCGGTTTGATCGGACTGACCTACAATACCAGTTACATGCTCCTATTCGTCTATGTGTTAGGCGGCCTGTTCCGGCAACGATGGATCCACCTGGCGGGAGGATGCTGGCTGGCGATGGCAACTCGTCACGTTTGGCAGATGGTATTGCCCGCGTTGGGAATCAACTTGGAAAATGTTGAAAGCGGCTACCTTCAACGAGCGCTAGGATTGTGGTCGGACGCATATCAGACAGGTCTTGGGGCATTTCTAAGAATGGCCCTCTGGCAGACCTGGGAATGCTTCACCGCCTGCGAATCTCCACTGTTGGTCACGCTGGGATTGCTTGGCACGCTAACCGTTTTGAGCCGACGGCAGCGGTTGTTTTCCCTGCTGGTCATGTTGGCTCCAACCCTCGCCTGCACTTTGTTCTCACCGGCGGCAACAGCGCGAGGATACATTGTCTACGGGTTCAGTCTTGTGTTGTTTGTCGGTGCGGCCCGCTTGTTGGCATTGAGCATCCGAGGTTCGACGCGACGGCGAACAATAGCGCTAGTGGCAACGGCAGCCTGCCTCGCGTTTCAGGTTGCCTGGGGAACAGCTCATTTTCGTGGCAATCTGGGCCCACTGACGATCTACATGTTGGGCTGGGACGACGGTTTGACAGTGTTGGTCAACGGTCCACCCGAGGTTGTTAGTCTCACCGGCCAAGAAAACGTGCCGACGTTGTTTGGTGGAACAGCTACGTTCGCTGAAGCCGGCGCTCTTGTAACGCCGGCCACCGCGCGGATGTCGCGGCGTTCGCGAATACTCGCCTTGACGTCGAGGCTACTTTTTCTACTCGTGATCGCAGCGCTCCTATGTACTCTCTTCCAGGAGAGACGGGCCAGACGGATCGCCGTGTCGCTGCTGCTTGGCACTGCGCTAATTGCCACGGAGCTGGGCTATCGATCAATCACGGTCCGGCCAAATCCTTTTCACATTGATCAAGGCGTGTCGATGCAGCCTGGTAGCCGGCTTAAGCTGACGGCGATCGTTGCTGAATCCACTACGGACCACATTGAATCCTTCGCCGGACGTCCCGAATACCGTGCTGGTGTCTTTGTGGGAGCGTCGGAAAATACCACGGTGACTCTGTCGATCGGCACACGGATCATTCCGCTACAACCGGTCGGTGAGCACATCTACCAAACAGACCTCGATCAACTGCTCGCGGCGCTTCGCGAAAGTCGGTCGCTATCCGTCGTGTTGATCAATACTGGGACGACGGTCACCTGGGTCGCTGGCTGGCAACGTGGCGACGCTCACCAACGGTTTGTTCAGAGTCCTTCAACCGCACCCGTGATCCCAGCCGTTGAACTTCGGGTCTGGAGTGATCGGGACGGCATGCTGCGATTCGCGGCATTCTAGCTTCGACTTCGCCAGTTGATTGGTGACTCAGCGGCCGGCGGATTTCACCCGGCACCGTCGCGGCGCAGCCTTTGGATGCGAGTCGGTGAAAACTGAGGTTCGTTCCGTTGAGAAGGCTGTTGCTCGGCAATCCAAATCTTCCACCACAAAGCAAAGCTCAATAATGCAAACAGCGGGTAGGCGTAGTCTCCGCGACCGCTGGCTTGATCGTCCAGCAACCGACGGACCTGCGCGGATTCGAACATCCCACACTCATTGAGGAATTGTTCGTCGAGGGTTTCACGCAACAATGGCTGCCACTCTTGTCGCATCCAACGTTCCATGGGCAACAGGAACCCACCTTTGCGTCGGTGCACCACGTCATGGGGAAGGTCCGTGTCGAGCATTTTTTTGAGGACCAGCTTGCCGCGTGTTCCCTTTCGTTTATGACGCGGAGGAATGGCCAAACAGGTACGTATGACCTCTTGGTCAAGCAGTGGTACACGCACTTCTAACGAATGTGCCATGCTCATTCGGTCAACTTTGACCAACATATCATTGGGTAAATGAAAGCAGAGATCGATGTGCAGTTGCTGCTCCAACGGGGTCAGCCAATCGGGGCTACCTCGAAGCGTTGCGACGTATTCGCCGATTGGGTCCACGTCCCGAGATACTTCTTGGAAACCTGTTGAATACAATCGACTTGTCAACGAGTCGCTGAGGATTTGCCGCCAGCTGCAATGGTCACGCGGAGGAATCTGCGCTGCACCATTTACAAAGCGTTGCAACATTGACGTCCACCCATATTTGCGTTGCGACGACGGGAGTCGTCGCACGACTGGTTCGATTAGACCACGTCGCAGAAACGCTGGAATGCCGCGGTAATAGGGAGCCAACTGACTAGCGCGATAGGTAACATAACCAGCTAGCAGCTCATCAGCCCCGTCACCCGACAGGGCAACCGTGACATTTTGGCGAGTGAATTCTGCCAACAAATAGAACGCGAGCGACGAGTTATCGGCCAACGGTTCCTCGGCGTGCGAGACCATGATTGGCAGTAAAGCCTTAACATCCGACCGCACGTGTTGGCAATGGTGACGTGTCTTCAGGATTTGCGCGACGCGGGCGGCGTATGGCGATTCGTCGAAACTATGTTCGTCGAACCCGATTGTGAACGTTTCAACGTCGCCTACTCCGGCCCGCTGCATGCTTCGCACGACTGCCGAAGAATCGAGGCCGCCACTAAGTAGACCTCCCAACGGGACGTCACTGACCATTTGACGATTGACCGATGACTGCACGGCCAACTCAAGTTGCTCGACCGCCTCCGAAAACCCGATCGTGCTCGGACGATCGGGATAGGGAAGATCGTACCAAACGACATGTTCGCTGCCCTTCGCCGACACTCGTAGCGCCGTGCCTGGGAGTAATTGTTTGATCCCCTCGAACCCCGTATGTGGAGCCGGCGTGTACCCGAAGGTGAAGAACGAGTGCAACGCCCGCCAGTCGGCGACGCGACGAAACTGAGGGTCGGCGAGGATTGACTTGATCTCGGAACCAAATCTCAGGCAGCGTCCATCGTCATGATAGAAGAGCGGCTTGATGCCGCAGGGATCCCGGACGAGCCACAGTGTTTGCTCGAGTCGATCCCAGAGTGCGAACGCGAACATTCCGTTCAACTTCTTGAGGACATCCTCCCGCCATTCCAGAAATCCTCGCAGGATCACCTCGGTGTCGGTTTGCGACCGAAACGTGTGCCCGGCCAGCTCCAATTCTGCACGGAGTTCTTTGAAGTTGTAGATTTCGCCATTGTAAGTCAGCCAATAGCGTTCGTCGGCCGCGGACATGGGTTGGTGCCCATCGTCACTTAGATCGATGATCGACAAACGACGGTGACCGAGCAGCATATTATCTGCGACGACAAGACCGCCATCGTCCGGACCTCGGTGGCTGAGTGAATCGACCATGCGTCGGCCGACGTCCTCGTCAAGCGAGACGTTGCCACGATAGCAAAAGATGCCCGCAATTCCACACATGGTGTTTTGGTCCGTGTTGGGCGTGTGGTTGTTGAGAAACCGTCCTGCCAAGGAGGATAGTGTATCGAAGACTCTCAATCGTCCAACCGGACCGTTTGATTACAAGCGACGTTTGCTTCTTCGTCCTAATAATCGTTCTGCCACTCTGCAAATGCCGTCGACAGGATCCGCACTTACTCTGGATATTTTGCTGCTAGGTTAGGTGATTCGCTCACATTTTCAGCCAGGTGGAACAACTGCCAGGGTTGGTCCGGCTTTTCGCGGACGATTATCCATTCGGCTCGGCAACGGTTGAAAAACCGATTTCTGATGGGTGGCGCAAGTTTTTCGTGATACCTACCGTACAGAGAGTCGAGTTCAGAGTCTCGTGTAACGTTAGGAGGTCCTTTATGCGTCTACAGAACTTCGTATTTTCCATCATCGTCGCGCATTACGTCGCAATGATTAATGTTCCCTGCAGAGTGTACGGGCAGTCCCCGGATGCCGTGATCTACCAAGGGCTGTTTGGGCGAGAAGGTCAGTTGATGCCGTTGCTGACGCATCGAATCGTCCGCGATGAAATCGAGCTGTCGCGCGATCAGCACGACGCGCTCCTTCCGCATATCGCCAAATGGAAAGCATCGTTCAATCACGAACAGATGTCCGTTCACAGTGACCAAACAAAGTGGATCAAGATACTCGACGACGTCCTGTTACCGCACCAGATCGCTCGGCTGAGACAAGTCCACTGGCAAGCAATGGGTATCCACGCCCTCGGGTCTCCGCATTTCGTCAAACGACTCGACATTTCTCGAGACCGAGTCCGTGCATACGCCCGGCTACAAAAAACGACGGCCAGGGAATACCAAGAGTACACGGCGAATCTGGAGGCGACCAAGACTCCAGCAAAAGTCGCTCGTGAATTCAGGAAGAAGTTGAGCGATCGGGTCAAAGACCTGTTGACCGAAGAAGAGTGGAAAAAGCTGATCAAATTGATGGGGCCCCCGTTCGACCTCAGGCGACTCGCGCCGCCCAAGTACTAAGCTTCGTATCCCGACGATGAGCCCCCGATCGCCTCGCACCAATCCATACGAATCGGTCTCTTCGTGCGATTGTCAATGCCGACGTATCGACAAACGGGTGCGGCGCGCGATGATCGGCCATCACATTGGTGTTTGGTTGGTTCAAATGGACGTCGGTATCGCCGCAAGTTTGTTTGCCTCCAATATTGTTGGATGCACGGACGTCGCATTCCTTGTCATCGGTTTGATCGCCGGATCCATCATTCGCGACATCGCAATCTGCCGGCGTGTCTATTCAATCGACCAATCAGCCGGATGGGCGAATCGTCGCGGCGGATGCCGCGACAGCATGTAGCCGCAGACGTTAGTCTGCGGAAAACCGGGAACGACGTTACGTTAGCCGCGAATGCGAGCGCAATCGTGAATCTTCGCGCTTGTATTTCCAATGCCCAGCTTTCAATTCACCGGACACTATTGGGCGTTGCCAGTGCCACACTTTTCAGTCGCCTGCGGTTCGCGCTTGTACTTCGGCGGCTTCCGGGAAACGGTCCTGGAGGGCTTGCACCGTGAGATCAACTTCGCGAAGTGCCTCCATAGCAACCACTGCCGCCTCCGCGGCTTGGATTGTGGTAATGCAAGGCACACCACTCTGGACGGCGGCAGCGCGAATACGGCCTTCGTCTGTTCTGGCGCCTTTTCCACTGGGCGTGTTGATGATCAGCGAGACTTTTTCGTCGATCAAGTAGTCAAGCAAGTTGGGGTGCCCCTCGGCAATCTTCTTCACCGTCTCGACCTTGACGCCCGCATCGGCGAGGCAACAGGCCGTACCCTCTGTGGCGATCAATTCGTATCCCAGTTTTTCCAACCGACTGGCGAAATCAACAACGCTTTCCTTATGCCGTTTCGACACACTGATGAAAATGGTGCCCTCGTCTGGCAACACCACACCGGCAGCCAGTTGGCTCTTCGCAAAAGCCAACGAGAACCGTTCACTGATCCCCATCACTTCTCCAGTACTTCGCATCTCGGGACCAAGGACGATGTCGACGCCAACGAATTTCCGGAAGGGAAAAACACTCTCCTTAATCGAAACGTGCGAGGGAATCGGTTCGCTGAGGACGTCCAATTCATCGAGCGTCATGCCCGCCATTACTTTGGCCGCCAAAGCTGCAACTGGTACGCCGGTCGCTTTTGCCACAAATGGCACCGTGCGACTGGCTCGCGGGTTCACTTCCAACACATAGACGTTCAGTTTGCCATCCTCTTTCTTCACAGCAAACTGAACGTTCATCAAACCAATGACGTTGAGCTCTTTGGCAAGGGAAACGGTCGCTTCGCGGATCTCTGTGACCACCGGCCCCGGCAAACTGTAGGGCGGGATGGAACAGGCCGAGTCACCCGAGTGAACACCTGCTTCCTCGATGTGCTCCATGATGCCCATCACCACGACACGTTCACCGTCACCAATCGCGTCGACATCCACTTCGGTCGCGTCTTCCAGAAATCGATCGATTAGAACTGGTTGCCCCTCGGCAACCACAAAGGCTTCCTTCACGAAACGCTCGAATTGGGGTACGTCATAGCAAATTTCCATAGCCCGACCACCGAGCACAAAGCTGGGTCGCACCAACGCCGGAAACCCAATCTTTTCCGCTTCACTACGAGCTTGAGACATCGTGCGGGCGATACCGTTGGCCGGTTGCTTTAGTCCCAACCGGTTGAGTAGCTGTTGAAATTTCTCGCGGTCTTCCGCAGTTTCGATCGTGTCGACACTGGTGCCGATAATCGGTACGCCGGCCGTCTCTAAGGCCCGGGCGAGATTCAGTGGCGTCTGACCACCGAACTGCACAATTACACCATCGGGTTGAACGCTGTCGCAGATGTTCAATACGTCTTCCGTCGTTAACGGCTCGAAGAACAACAAGTCACTCGTGTCATAGTCGGTGCTGACCGTTTCGGGATTCGAGTTGACCATGATCGACTCGATGCCCATTTCGCGGAGGGCAAAGCTGGCGTGGCAGCAGCAATAGTCGAATTCAATCCCTTGACCGATCCGGTTGGGTCCACCGCCCAGGATCATCACTCGTTTCCTATCGGGTAATTTTGCTGGTACTTCGTCCTCGACTTCATAGGTCGAGTAATAGTACGGCGTGTATGCCTCAAATTCGGCAGCACAAGTGTCGACAGACTTGAATGTCGTAACGACCCCTTGGGCCAATCGCTTCTCGCGGACGTCCGTTTCTGAGCTCCCCCACAGATGAGCCAACTGTCGATCGGAGAACCCGTCCTGTTTGGCGGCCAACATCAGTTCTCGCGAAACCTTGGAGAGGTCGCTGCACTTGGCCAACTCGTCTTCCATCTCGACAATTTCAGCGATCCGGTCGAGGAACCACGGGTCGATTGCGGTCAGCCGGAAGATGTCCTCGATTGTCATACCGGATTTTAGGGCGTAACGTAGGTACCAGATTCGCTCCCAATTCGGTGTGGCAAGTTTCACGCGAATCTCTTCTGCATCCGGTTGGTCGGACGTTCCCCAGAGATCCTTCTTGTCGCACCCCAACCCGAATCGACTTACTTCAAGCCCACGCAACGCCTTTTGCAATGACTCACGAAACGTCCGACCAATCGCCATTGTCTCGCCAACGCTCTTCATTTGGGTGGTCAGCGTCGCATCGGCGTCCGGAAACTTCTCAAAGGCAAATCGGGGTATTTTGGTGACAACATAATCAATCGTCGGCTCGAAACAGGCCATTGTCTTGCGCGTGATGTCATTAGGTAATTCGTGCAAGCGATAGCCAACTGCAAGTTTTGCCGCGATCTTGGCGATTGGAAATCCCGTCGCCTTAGACGCCAAAGCACTCGAACGACTCACACGCGGATTCATTTCAATAACGATCATGCGGCCGGTGTCAGGGTGCGTGGCAAACTGGATGTTGGATCCCCCCGTTTCCACGCCGATCTCACGAATGACGGCAAGACTCGCGTCGCGCATTCGTTGATACTCTTTGTCCGTTAGCGTTTGAGCCGGCGCCACGGTGATCGAATCGCCCGTATGAACTCCCATCGGATCCAGATTCTCGATCGAGCAGATGATGACGACGTTGTCGTCCAAGTCGCGCATCACCTCCATCTCGTATTCTTTCCAACCCAATATCGACTCTTCGACCAGGACTTCGGTCACCGGCGACTGCATCAAGCCGCGTCCAATCAATTCGTCGAATTCATCCCGATTGTAGGCGATCGCCGAACCCGATCCTCCCAAGGTGAAACTGGGACGCACAACACATGGCAACCCGACATCGTCAACAACTTCGCGAGCCTCCTCGATCGTGTGCACCGTCTTTCCGCGACAAACCGACAGTCCGATCTTCTCCATCGCCGCTTTGAACTGTTCCCGTTCCTCAGCTTTGGCAATGACCTTCGCATTGGCGCCGATCATCTCGACGCCATATTTCGCCAACACGCCGTGATGCTCGAGGTCCATGGCGAGGTTCAACCCGGTTTGACCGCCGAGAGTCGGCAGTATTGCGTCGGGCCGTTCGACCTCGATCACCTTTTCCACTATTTGCCAAGTGAGCGGTTCGATGTACGTTCGCCCCGCGGTGTTCGGATCCGTCATGATCGTGGCCGGATTGGAATTGACTAACACCACCTCATAACCTTCCTCGCGCAGTGCTTTACAAGCTTGCGTCCCGGAATAGTCGAATTCGCAGGCCTGTCCAATGACAATGGGGCCCGATCCAATGAGTAGAATCTTGTGGATATCGTCGCGTCGAGGCACGGAATTCTCGCAAACGGAAGGAAATCAAGGTCGTCAACAAAACCCCTCAAAATTACCAAGCAGGCTGGCTGGTGACAAGGAGCCAAGTCGGCATTGAACACTGAAGAAACCGCGATCGGTGGGTTTCCGTTGCTTTGGCCGCTCACGCGGCTGCCACGACCCCTTTACGTTGACAGTTTCTCTCAAGCAATCTACCATTGCGCTTTGGTATTCGTCGTACTTTTCCCGCACGTTTTGTCGAGGCAGGTTTGAGCACTCCAGCGCGATCAGGGGTCTTTCAGGCGGCGGCAGACCGCCGTGTTGAGGCCTTTGGGGAGAGTATCAGTTTCGATTTTCGCCTGTACGCGCATGATGTACAGGGTTCGATAGCACACGCCCAGATGTTGGGGACTGTGGGCCTGCTCACTGCCGACGAGTGCGGACAGATCGTCGACGCACTGGGCGAGATTCGAGACCAGATCTCCGCCAAAATCAGTGGTAACGAATCGGCATTCCATTGGCGGCACGAATTGGAAGACATCCACATGCACATTGAGCAGGCGTTGATCGACCGCCTGGGAGATGTGGGTCGGAAACTCCATACCGGTCGTAGCCGAAACGACCAAGTCTCGACGGCTTTGCGGTTGTGGATCCGAGACGCTCTGGATCGAGTAGACAAGCTATTGGGTGACTTGCAAGTGGCGTTCGTGGGTCGCTGCGACCAGGATATGGATATCATTCTGCCGGGATATACGCACCTGCAAAGAGCCCAACCCGTTCTGGCTCCCCATTACTGGTTGGCTTACTGCGAGAAGTTGGAACGTGATCGCCAACGGGTCGCGGATTGTCGCCGCCGCGTCAATGTTAACAGCTTGGGAGCGGCCGCAATGGCCGGCACTTCGATTCCCATCGACCGGCACGACACGGCTCAGCGACTTGGTTTCGAGGCGGTCGCGTCAAACAGTCTCGACGTCTCAAGCGATCGTGACTTCGCGGTGGAATCTGCCTTTGTGCTCTCATTAGTCGCCATCCATCTGAGCAACTGGGCAGAAGAGTGGATACTCTGGACCACGACCGAATTCGGGTTCTTGCAGCTGCCGCAAGAGTTTTGCACCGGATCGTCGATCATGCCTCAAAAAATCAACCCGGATGTGTTGGAGTTGACGAGGGGTAAAACGGGACGTGTGGTCGGCAACCTTCAGACTCTGTTGATGCTGATCAAGGGACTGCCGTTGGCGTACAACCGCGATCTTCAAGAAGACAAGCCTGCTCTGTTCGATTCTTTTGACACGGTGGAAGCATGCCTACAGCTGGCAGCCCCTCTTGTGGCGGGTGCTGAAATCCGCCGTGAGGCGGTCATGGAACGAATTGAAGACGGATTCCTGGACGCCACTACTCTGATGGAGTACTTCATTCGTCGCGGAATTCCCATGCGAACGGCCCATCATTTAGTAGGCCGATTGGTTGCTGCTGCCAAGGAGCAAGGGGTTTCGCTGGCAGAACTTCCTCTAGAATTCTTCCAGGCCGAACTTCCGGAACTCGATGCCGGTGTCTTTGATGTGTTGGGCGTACGGAACGCAATTCAGGCATTCGCGAGCTACGGATCGGCGGCCCCGGACCAGGTCAGCCAGCAGTTGGATGACTGGAAAAAACGATTGCGGATCGACAAAAAGACCGCCAAATAGGTCACCCGTCACCATTTGGCCGCCCGTATGACAGATTTCATCCTATATGGTGGCTGGTCGGGCAAGGATTCCCCTGTCGACGTGCAGCAACTATTCTAGTGATAGGTTCTCCATCGCCAAATGAGTAGTTTAATGACAGACGCCATGAGTTTTTCCATGCCGCGGCGGGTAGCGTTGTTCTTCCTGTTCCTGTGCGGGATCATGGGCAGTTCCCATCCGTGGGGCCCCCTCACCGCACTCGGCCAGGATACAACGACACCGGAAGCCGCGGACGAACCGGAGGTTGTGGCGGAAGAAACAGATCCGGTCGTCCTCGCGTACCGGGATCTCAATCCGGTCACGTTGACCACGTTGACTCGAGCTTTGCAGGCGATGTACCGCATCCGCCGTCCGGACGAGGCAAGAGTGTACTTGGCGAAGATCGAGGAATTGAACGCCAAACCCGATCAACTAGCCGCGCTGTCACGTCAATTCGGCGGCCGTCTGTTCATCAGTCTGACAACGGATCCCGACTTCGTTCCAGAGGGCCGCGCCTTCGCACAAAAAGTGCTAGGGGCGTTTCAATCGGAACGAATGGATGCCGCTCGGTTGGCCAACTTGGCTGCGCGACGAGCGGCGGGGGAAAAAGGAACATTGGCTCTCTTGGTAGAAGCGGGCGAGCATGCAATTCCCGCGATCCTGGTCGAGATCAACAAGGGGGGGAATGCCGCGCATCAAGCGCGGCTGATCGTCACGCTGATCAACATAGGACCCGTTTCCTTTGGACCGCTAACGGCAGCGTTACGATCCCAGAGTGATCCGCTGGTGGCAGCCGCCGCTCTGACATTGTCTGAGTTGGGAGACGCTCGCGCGGCCAAGCACTTGGTCCGGCCCTCATTTGACGATTCGCTTTCCACTTCAACCCAAGACACGGCCCGCAGGGCGATGGAAAAGTTACTGAACCGGTCCGATATCAAGCGATCGGACGCCGAACGGTTCTTGGCCAAAAAGGCACTCGCTGCCTATCGGGGTGACGCCGGTCGTGAGATCGGAGAGTACGGAGAACAGTGGGTTTGGGATGCAAATAGTAACAACGTCCGGTATACGGCGGCGCTTCCAAAGACGGGAAGTCGACTTTTGGCCGCCGCATTGACGAACGATCTGGCGGCGCTTCGACCCACTGATCAACCCGTACAACACTTGGCTTGGTCCGCCCGTTTAGAGGCGGCCAAAGCTCAAGTCGAGCCCGGCAGCCCACTCATCGTCGCCGACTCAGAGCTCTACGCGGAGGCGCAACGCCTTCCAGTAGAAAGTTTATTGAAAGTACTGCAGTACAGCATCGATCACGACCATGCAATGTCCGCGACGGCAGTCTGCGAGTTGTTGGCCCAAACGGGACCGCACCTGTTGGCGATCGACGGGGCGATGAAACCACTTGTCGAAGCAACAAGACACTCCAACCGCAGACTGCAATACGCGGCTTGCCGAGCGATCATGGCGACAACCGACGGCGAGAGCCAGTTCACTGGCAACAGCCGTTGGGTGAATCGGCTCGGATTCTTCATCCGTTCTCAGGGTCTGCAGAAAGCGATCATCGCCCATCCGGTCCGGGAACGTGCCAGAACAATCGCTGGCCTATTTAGCGACATGGGCATTCGTACGGTGGTTGTCACCAGTGGAAATGACCTGATCGCCGCGGTGATCGAAGATCCGGACATCGAGATGATCTTCATGCACCAACGACTGTACCGCCCAGTTGTGTCAGAGACATTACAAGTAATCCGCGGTGACCACCGTATGCAGTCGATTCCCGTTGCAATCCTCAAGGAGGGAGTCAGCGATCGGGCCAGCGACCGCCTGGCAAGTACAGATCCGTTGACGATTTCGGTCGAACTACCTGTCAGCAGCGATTATGCATCGACGGTAGTGCAACGGTTGATCCCATTAGCGGAGGATTCGATGCCATCCTCGGCAGAACGACAGCGTCAAGCGATCATGGCGATGGGTTGGTTACGAGCCGAATCGAGTGAACCGGCTAATCGTTGGCAATTGGAACAGCTTCAACAGCAGATTTCAGCTGCTTTGGCCAATTCGCATTTGGCGGTTGACGCAGCAGCCCTTTTGGGTCAGCTGGCCAACACTCATTCGCAGAAGACACTGTTGCGACAACTCAACACGGGATCGAACTCCGAAGAAGTACGGTCTGCCGCCTTGGATGCGTTCATTGCCACCGTGGAAACGAGAGGCATCCTCCTAGGTCGTAGCGATATTCAAGAGCAGATGAACCTTTCCAAGTCGCATAAGGAAGACTCGATCATTCAAGAGGCGTTTGCCACAATGATCGAGAGGTTGTCGGCTGACAGGAATTGAACGGTTTGCGACTACCGCGTCCTCGTTTTAGTCTTGGGCGTTTTCGTGCGGTGGGCTCCAAGCTGGTCGTCGGCCTCAACCAACGGGGCCTCGACGAGGTCGGAGGCCCGTCGTAAAGTGTTGTTTCAACCCTAACGTTATGTTTAACGCAGCACGACTGGTATTTGGACAACTGAACTTTGAGGAAGACGGGCGGAGTGTCCGGGATGCATAGCTCGCAAAACAGTGGGCCACCAACCCCCGAGATCATTGGGTCGAGCCCTGCGATGCAGGACGTTTATCGACTCACTCGAAAGGTGGCACCTAGCAATGCATCGGTCCTCCTTCTCGGAGAGTCTGGGACGGGGAAAGAACTAATCGCCACGGCGATCCACCGCCTCAGTCATCGTGGTAACGGTCCGTTTGTCAAAGTGAATTGTGGGGCGTTGAATGAGAGCTTGTTGGAGAGCGAGTTGTTCGGGCACGTTCGCGGCTCATTTACGGGTGCCGTCGCCAATCGAACGGGCCGTTTCGAAGCAGCTCACACTGGCACGATCTTTCTTGACGAGATCAACTCGACGTCTTCCCACTTGCAGGTGAAACTGCTGCGCGTGCTTCAAGAACGCGAATTCGAGCGGGTCGGCGACACTCAGACCAACCGTGTCGACACGCGCGTCATCGCCGCCAGTAACCGCAACCTGCTCGATGAAGTGAATGCAGAGCGGTTTCGAGAGGATCTTTACTGGAGGCTCAATGTCGTCCCCATCGTCATTCCGCCTCTTCGCGAGCGACGAGAGGACATTCCCCAGCTCGTTACGCATTTCTTGAGAATCTATAACGAAGAGAATGATCGCTACGTGGTTCACATTGAAGCGGCAGCCATGGAGGCGTTGCACGACTACCACTGGCCAGGAAATGTGCGTGAGCTGCAGAATTACGTGGAACGTGCGGTGGTGATGGCAGAAACGGATGAGCTGACGGTCGAACTGATCCCGGATGTCGTCGCGAGTACGGAGAGTGGAAGCGGAGACACCGATCTTCAGGGGGCCGACATCGAATCACTGATCCGACAAGTGGTCCAGAAAGGAATCGCGGAAGCTTCTGAAACGGACGCACTACACGAGATCATCGTAAACCGAGTCGAGCGAGAGCTCATCCTCCAAGTGATGGAGCAAACGAGTAACATCCAAACGAAGGCGGCGGCAATCATGGGCATTAACCGAAATACGTTGCACAAAAAACTGAAAGAATTTGGGATCGACGGACCATGATCCGCGGCCCATTTCCATGTGAAACGTTGAGGTACTCACACACAGGCGCAATGTCACGCAAGTTGGGTTTGCGCTACGGCGACAAGCTAGTTGACGCGATGCCGTTCGAACGATTCATGAGTTATCATGGACTTTACAGATGTTAGAATTCGTACCGTTGGATGTTGTGGCTTATATCAGGGCACCAATTGACCGTGTCGGAAATTAGCACATTCTGTATCGCTGCCAGCTACCTGGTGGCTTTGGTTTTGGAGGCGATTCGGCCTCTCTGGCTGGCTCGTGCGCGGTACTTTCTTGCCCTTTCATTCCTCGTGGCGGGCATCGTGGCCCATCTCTTGTATCTAGCCTTCGTGGCGAGGGGAGCGATGTTCAGCGGCCAGGGCGTTTTCGTCAGCTGGGCCGATTGGAGTCTGATTGCTGCGCTTCTTTTGGTCGGTGCCGCAACCGGGCTAATGATCAAGCGACCGCAAAACACCGTCGCTGTCTTCTTGCTGCCAATGGTGTTGGTTCTGATTGGTGTCGCCGAATTGTGCAAGGAGATGGAACCGTTTAAAGGGGAAGCCATCGCTTCATGGGGCTTTGTTCACGGGTTGGCGTTACTTATCGGAACGGTCTCCGTGGGGCTAGGTTTTTCAACGGGGATCATGTACTTGATTCAATCCAACCGGCTCAAGAACAAAAAAGGTCCTTCCTCTGGACTTCGCTTGCCGTCGTTGGAGTGGTTACAGCGGTTCAATCGCGAAGCACTGCTACTTTCGGCGATCCTGCTCGGCATCGGTGTGGCATCGGGTGTAATTCTGGGAGCCCAACCGGGCAAAGAACTCTCGCCAACCGATCCGGCGATTCTCTCCTCCAGCATGATGTTCCTCTGGATCGTGGGCGCCTGCATTTTCGAGGTTGTCTACCAACCGGCTCGGCAAGGTAAAAAGGTCGCTTATGTCACGCTTGCTAACTTCGTTTTTCTGGTCTTGGTTCTGACGTTGGTACTCTACAGCGGCCACGCCGGTGAGTAGCGCGAGGGAAGTCGAGTGAACTTGAGAATCATAGGATGCAGTCACCGCACGGCGTCGGTCAAGGTACGCGAACAACTCGCCTTTTCGCCGAACCAAGTACCGGAAGCGCTAAGCCAATTGCAGACTCGGTACCCTGGAACTGAGGCTGTGTTGCTGTCGACCTGCAACCGGATGGAATTGTATATCGCGACCGACGAGCAGGATCACAGTCCCAGTCACCACGACGTCGTTGAATTCATTGCCCAATTTCACGGCCTGAACGCCATCGACGTTTTCGAAGAACTATATGAACGCACGGGAGAACAAGCCATACGTCATTTGTTCAATGTTGCCGCCAGCCTCGACAGTATGGTGGTCGGCGAGGCGCAGATACTGTCCCAGGTAAAAAAGGCTTATGAGTTGGCCAGACAGGGAAATCATGCTGGCACGTTTATGCACACCGCTTTTCAACGCGCGATCAAGGTGGCACGTCGAATCACCTCCGAAACAGCGATTCATGAAAAACACGTTAGTATTCCCAGTGTTGCAGTTGCCGACTTCGCCAGACAGATCTTCGAACGGTTCGATGACAAATGTGTGCTCGTCGCCGGTGCCGGAGAAATGGCTGAGGAGACTCTGATCTATCTAAAGGCTGAAGGGGCCAATGACGTACGAATTCTCAATCGTAGTCTGGAACGAGCCGAAGCACTGGCGGAGAGCCATGGTGGCAGGGCACTGCCGTGGGAACAGTTGTTGCAAGAATTGGCGCATGCTGACCTAGTCGTGAGTGCAACCAGTGCCAGCGAACCCATCGTGAATCGTGAATCGCTCGCCCACGTCCAACAACATCGGTCCGACCGACCCATCTTCATTCTCGATTTGGCCGTGCCCCGCAACTTTGCCCCCGACGCCGGTAATCTGCCCGGCGTCTACCTCTACTCGATCGATGACCTGAAAGACGTCTGTGAAAGTAATCGAAAGCAACGTGAGGCCGAATTGCCGAAGGCTCACCGCATCATCGAAGACGAGGCACAAGATTTTTTGGCCGACCTACACCACCGGTCCACCGGTCCAACCATTCGACGCTTGAGGAATCTGACGTCCGAGTTGAAACAGGCCGAGGTCGAACGGCTCTTTAACAAGCTTGACGATCTCTCCGACCGTCAGCGAGAAGAAATCGAGCGAGCATTTGATCGAGTGGTGAATAAGATCCTTCATCCACCTCTCGAATCGCTGCGCGCCGAGGCCAGCAAGGACACTCATCACGGATTATTGGATGCCCTGAAACGGTTGTTCAAGCTCCAGTAAAGACCTGCCACCATATTTCTGCGGCGGCACCTGCTTATCCATCGTCGTCGCCTTCGTCGTCGTCGTCAGCCACCTCGTCATCGTCCCACTCTTCGGCGTCGTCTGCTTCGGTGTCGTCTGCTTCGGCGTCATCAGCTTCGGCGTCGTCTGCTTCGGCGTCGTCTGCTTCGGCGTCGTCTGCTTCGGCGTCGTCTGCTTCGGCG
>DUDC01000175.1 GCA_012959465.1 Planctomycetaceae bacterium | reverse complement strand
GTTTTTTGCGAGTCGGCCTACGCTAGCTGCTTAAAAGACCTTCAACGGCGGTCAATAGCGAGTCGATTGGAAACGGCTTGCGGAGATACGCGTCGACCCCCAGCATTTCCGCGTAAGCCTTGTGCCGGCTACCCTCGTTGGCCGTAATCATGATTACCTTGATCGGCACGCGACGAGTGCGTCGGAGTTTCTCTAAAACAAGGAATCCACTGCGTTTGGGCATCATCATGTCCAGAATGATGAGATCGGGGTTTTCCCGTTCGGCCAATGCCAGCCCCTGGTTTCCATCGCGCGCTACAATAACGTCGTAACCGTGATTGGAGAGTGCGTACTCCATGGCCGTAATGATCTCGGTATCGTCATCGACAAGTAAAATTCGATGGTCGGCTTCGCTCTTCTTCTCGTTCATCAAAAGCCATCCTGCACGGGTGGGCGTCCTAGAATACAGGGGAATTCAAGACCAATTGGTCGGGTCTACAGGCGACTCAACGGCCCATTCGCTGTCTGCGATCCTCTAGGTTATTCGCTAACCAGCGGTAGGTCGACACCCAGTCGGTCACTGTTTGCCGTAAATCCCGTCCCGTCGCTGTCCACAAAGACTGGATTGCTCTCGGCGACAGGCACCTGCTTTCCGCGGTCCGCCCCCATAACTGGGCCCAATTGCAAGCCTTCGCCGGCCGTGGCCACCACAATGTGTGTGTCTTGAGTCACTTCCAATTCGATCTTGACAACTCCAAGCCCAAATCGCTCGCCATGTTCTCGTCGCGTGTAATTGTATCGGTCATTTAGTTTTCCGTTGAGGAGGATTTGCACACGGTTAATATCGAACCAGTTGGCACACTGAACGCGAATGTGCACGGTCACTTCCAGGAACGGGCCGGTGGTCATCACCAGTTGGCCTTGTTCGGATCGGTGAAGCATCTCCATGGTATCGATTTCCGCCGCGACATCGGTTGAACTGCGGACAAAGTTCCGCATCTGGACTTGAAGGTAACCGCAGGGTTGGATATCGAGTGTCACCTGGTTGCCGCCAGCCCCGGAGAGTTTCCGGCCCAAGCCAATGATCTCTAGACGGTGTTTTCCGGGAAAAATGTGCCGACGGATCAATCGTGACTGCCCGGGCCTGAGCCGGATCTTGTCGTCTCCGTCCCAAAGGTATTCGACGATGACGCCTCGCGTGCCTGTATGTGTCCGCCCGCCGTTTCGCTGTAGACCCCATGCGATTGATGGAACCACTCGCCGTGAGCCCAAGTGAGGCGGTCGTCGACATCCGTGCCAAATTTGAACGTGCGATCGCCGCGGAGCATATCACGGAAACCAAATTCGTTGACTGTATTTGACTCGTTCTGAATTCGATTCTCGACCAACAACGATGTGCTGTTCTCTTCGAGAACGTAACGCACGACAAATTTCGGCGCCCCCATGGGAGTTTTTACGTCGATCGTTAACGTGACGCGACCGCTCATCCGGTGGATTTGTACCTTGTCCTGGTCGGTAAAATGGTAGGCACCCGCACCCAACGTTCATCAAGGAACATGGCACGAGTATCTAGGAGATGCAACACGGATGCAACAAGTGCCTGCGGGCCGACGAATGTCTGGCACCGGCGCTTCGTGCTTGTATTGCTTGCACTCAAAACTCCAGGCTAATGTGTGGCACTGGCTCTGCCAGTGTATCCCCCACAAGGGCCTGGTTAACAAAAGAAACCGGACGCTCGCAGCGTCCGGTTTCTATGGTCGTTCAATCTATTCAGCCGATTCACTATCTCATCTATTCGCGTTTCATGCCGAACGCGATGTAGTGGATCCCCGTGGCCTCGTTGGTAACGATGCCACCGCTTGGTGCCAGGTACTTGGCGAGTTGCGAGAAGGGTGGAAGCGGGTTGTCGTTCAACGCACTGTCAAGTCTGCCGAAGAACGGGTTATTCTCCGCGGCTAGGGAGAGTTGGTTGCGCGTCGAGTTGGCGGTGGCCAATTCGTAGAAAACTCGCAACTGTTCTTCCGGCCGACCAAATGCGATCATCGATGGATTCGATCCACCGGGTTGACGCCCCAATCGGCTGATGACCAACTTGTATTCCAGGTCGTCGGCCAGAGACTCGCCGGCACCGCCCTTGGATTGGAAGCACATCTCGAGCAACTTCTCGCTGTCGGCGATCATGATGCAGTTTTCGATCTGGCAGACGACAGGTGTCGGTTGACGGAACAGACTCGCATCCAGATTCTCGTTACCGCCCCCTACCCCGCCTAGACGGTAGTACCGGTTTGCACCGTACGATTGTTTTTCGAAGGCGTTTGGAAACTTGTCGACGAGTTTTTCGAGAATCCGCTTTGCCGAGGCAGCGTCATTGAAGTGGATGTTGGCTGCACTGACTTGACTGTTGAGTCGCGCCGGGCGTTCCACTCGAGTGAACATTGTAACGCGCCCAGCCAACTCGGGGATTAAGTCCTCTTCGATATCTAGGCCCAGAGGTTCCGCCGTACGGGAACGAACGAGATTGCTGAAAGCACCTTCTTCCAGGCGGATAAGGTCGTACAACGATGAGAGTTCGGTAAACGTCTGCTCAAATTCCCACTGCATTGTCATGTAACTGGATGCATCCTTGGGTACCCAGGATTCAGGGGTGGTATCGACTTTCTTCAAGGCGATCATTTTAAGAATCGCCTCTCGAGGTTGCTTCATCATTACATGAAAATGACCGATCGAGTCGAACTCTTCCGTCGACAAGATGACACTGCCACCGACCGCCTCCAGATTCTCCAGCCCTAACGGATCGAGCATTGACAGGGCCACAGCGGCACCCAGGTTGCCTCGTGTTACGGTGCGCACGATACGAATCGGATCGATGAACCATGTAATCTGGGGTCGTTCATCCTTGGTGCCAACACATCGTTTCATCACCGTGGTGAACTTCTTGTTCTCGATCAGCTTTGTTCGTTCTTCGTCTCGGTCATCCCATGCATCGAGAATTTGTTCGGCCGCTGCATCGCTCGTCGCGAACAAGATGGTCTCGTCACGGCGAATCAACTTGATAGGACGACCGCGTCCGGTCGGAGAGATGGTCAATATTTCGGTATCGCGGTAGGTGCCGCTGACGTAATTGCCACCGTTCGCACTCAGCTCTTGCAGTCCACGGTCGATCAACTTGTTCATCTTGTCCATCGAGTCGCCAACGTCGAGGTAAGCGACAATCGCCGGTTGACTATCGCTCTGTGCGATCACCGCCACGCAGAGTTCGCCTTGAGGGATCGACAGAATATCCGACAGTGAGAGTCCGAGCTCGTCTTCGACCACCTGGAATGCTGTCAGCGCTTCCCCATAGAGCTGGTCCACTAACGGTTTGATCTGCGGGTCGCGGAACATCTTCGCAAAGCCCGTTTCCTGGAATTTCCCAGCCGTTTCCGAAATATTCGCCACGCGAGCATACACGAGCGTGTCCTCGGGAAGCAGCTCTGGGGCCGACGGACGTTCTGCCCGACCGACCTGCGGCAATAGGAGAGTGACCAGGGTGACGAAAAGGGCGACTGGATGAAGTCGAGTGAGGCGGCGCGGCACGAGGAAGTTCCTTCTGAAGGACCAGGGGTAAAAACACTGTTTGTGGGGGGTACCCAGTGGGGTGGCTCCCCAGTTTCAATCTAACAATGCTATTCGGCAAAAAAGGCCGATTCTTCGGTAGTTTTCAAACCTATGTCCACCGGCATGGGGCCGTCGGGATTGCCGCGCTGTCCCGAGTCAGAAGTCGGGCCTGCCATGCGGCTAGGGTAACCCCAAGTGAAGCCCCGGGATGGGGGTACTGGGTTGCCCCATGCCGGACCGGTGTCCAAAAAAACGGAAATACCGGAAAATCACGCAAACTTTGCGGTCCTCTGTTAAATCCTAGGTGTTAAGACGATTAGACTAAGTGAAAAGTAATCCGTCGATTCGTCCGGAGATCATCATGGCACGTTTCCACCGCAGTATCGCCCTTACCCTCGTTTTGGGTGGCGTTCTTAGCACGACCGCTTCGGCACAGCTGATTCAGGGCGGTCAGCAAGGTGGTCAGCAGGGTAACGTCGATCGGAACGCAGGCTTGACGCAATCCGGTCAGGTTGAGGCGTCCGGAGCCGTGTCACGCGCTATCGAGACTTTCGTGGGGTCCGCGACCGGCGGCGTCAGCCATCCACTCAGCATTGCCGCAGCCGGCGGCCAGGACGGATTGACCAACTTCGGCTCGATACCCGGGTTCAACCCCAATGGGTCCGCCAATGCACTTGGTGGTACCACCGGCGGAATCGGTGGTTTTGGTGGTGGCGGTGGTATTGGCGGAATTGGCGGAATTGGCGGAATCGGTGGCCGCGGTGGTTTTGGTGGTGGCGGCATCGGTGGCGGAGGTTTCCAGAACTTTGGCAACGCTGGAGTTGGTGGCGGTAACCTCGGGACAACGCAAGCCGTCGTTCCGACGCGGTTGGTCATCGGATACCGGTACACGCGGACTGGATCAACGGTTATCGCGAACCGGCTCTCGGAGAGGTTCGTTCAGATCCCGGCCTTTAAGTCCGTCGTCAAGATTGCCGTCGTCATGGACGGCGACACGGCAGTGCTTTCGGGCACGGCTCCTAGCGACCATCAACGGATGCTTGTCGAACGCGTTGCCATGCTTGAGCCTGGGGTAAACGCGGTGCGAAATCAGGTACGCGTGGTTGGGGTACCGGTCGAAAACCCCGAGGACGGTCAGTAGTCGCACCATTGGCCGTCGAGTTGAACTGGGCCGTCGAGTTGAAGTGGCCCGCATCGTAAGGCGGAACGGCAAAGTGGTTCCGTAGCTGGAACTGGTTGGCGGACGGAGTCTCGCCATTGTTCGCTTGATTGCTCGCGCCCCGGTTTGCACCGGCCAATTGACGGGCTAGATCTAGTTCGTGCTGCTGCAACAATCGATGAGCTTCCGGAGTGAGTGATTGCAGCGTGGTTTGTTGTGCATTGGAGCGAAGGTGCCGCTGCATGTTGACGCTCAGCGGAATGGCGGTCGTTGACAGGCCCGAGTTGACTGGCGTGGTGTGTTGAATTTGTTGCACACCTGAACTTGTAGCTTGCCCTGGTCGGATTGCATCTTGGCCAGGACGACGCAACAATCCATCGTCACGACCGGCTAGCTCCAACTTGGTCGGTTGGCCGTGAACTTTCCGTCCGCCGTTCGTGATGAAGACTGGTATCAAGGTGACCGCTTGCTTTTTCTCCAGGTCGTGGTCCCAGGGAACCCACACGCTATACGATGCGCCCAATTCACCCTCTTTAAAGTGTGTGGCAAATTGCTCCGCCGAAAACCCAAAGCGTTTGTCGGCGGTCCGTTTGGTTTCACTGGATCCGGTATCATCGAAACCGTAGACGACCAATTCACCGTCAACGGGAATCGGTTGATTGCGGTTGTTATAGAAGAAGAGTCGGCCAGCAAAGCCTCGTGTGGGTGGAGAGCCCGTTGCTGTCAGCATGTTTGGCGTCCAAACAACAGCCACTCGCACCGGTTCACCGTATTTTTCTCTTCGCACTTCCTCTGGGGAGTTGAAGCCCATAGTCTTGCTGATCTTTGCGGTGTCGAGAGTGGAGCAACCGACGGCGAAGAGACTGATTGCAACACAAAGCACGCGTTGAGAAGACATTCCGGCTCTCTCCATAGTTTTGTGGCCTTTTAATCTGGCCAACGAATATGCGGAATCTAGTTTTGCAGTTCTGTCGTTGATCGCAGCGACGAAATCGTCCATCGCAGAGTAGTCGTCGACTTACCGTACTGACGTGGGGAACATGGTGCCGGACTCGACATTTGAGGCTGATCGAGAGGTTGGTTCATTGGTTCTTCGGACAACTTGCGACGTGCTTCCGACCGGTTCATATGTCACGCGTGCTATGTCACGAGCATCATACGGGCTGTACCGAGCACCTCGGTTCGATGGTACGGCATTGCGACGTGATTCACGCGGGATTGGCATGGGTGTGGCTGGCTGCAGCTCTAATCGTCTCGATCCCTCAACCGGCGCTTCCTCCATTCCCTCCAGGTCATGACCATGGTCCAGGGCAGGATTATCATCGGGATAAATCATTGGCAGCGTGGCCGGGCCCCAGAGACCGTAACCGCCGCTCATGCCAACATCACCGTACATCTCGACGATATCCGAAAGGCACCAACTAAGTCGTTGCGACTCAACGTAATTTAGCCAGTCGGTATCTCCCTTGTCTTTCATGATATGAGGCGTCATGAAAATCAACAGTTCCTTGCGAGATTCCGATTCGGCATCAAACCGGAACAGGCGTCCAACGACCGGGATGTCGCTGAGGATCGGGATGCGGCGAGTATTGACGGCGCGTGATTTTTGGATCAGTCCGGCGAAAACCACTGTCTGGCCGTCTTGCGCACTGACCGTCGTTTGAGCCGTGGTTGTGAAGATCTGCGGCGAGTTGATCACCTGGCCATTTTCGCCGATTGCGATCGGAATACCGCTCCCCGCCGGGCCAACCTCGGATCGCTCGACGTCGATGATCATCACGACCAATCCGTCGTCATTAATGCGAGGCTGGATTCGTAACAACATACCGACGGGTACGTCTTCGGTCAGATTTTGCGAACCGCCTTGCGGCGAAACGCTGACGCCGGTAATTCTCGGCACTTGGGCACCGACTTGAATGAATGCGAGTTGATTGTTCAACGCCATGATCTGCGGTTTACTTAGCACCTGTAACCGGCCGGCATCTTGCATCGCCCGCACTAGAATATTGACCGATTCGTTGCCAGCGGAAAGGACCATGCCACCGTAGCCCGTCGAGGCACTGGAGAGGCCCAAGTTGAACGTGCTGAGCGCTTGACCGGCAAGCAATTCACCCGTGGTAGCGTTGGGCAACGTGGTGGTGTCACCAAGCAAGACTCCCCGATCGAAGAGCAGTGAGTCTTGCAGACCCAGCTCGACGCCAAACTCGAACCCGTCCGTTAGCTCTACTTCGCAGACCAGGCACTGGATCATGACCATTGGCGGACGATAATCCAGCTCCTTGATGATTGTGATCATCTGGTCGAAGTATTGCGGCGTCGCGCTGACGATCAAGCTGTTGGTAACCAGTTCGGGAACGACGATGATTTCGCTTTCGAACTGTTGGTAGGGGCTGACGAATTGATTCTGGTTGAACTGCTGTTGGATCAACTGTCGTTGCGATGACAGCATGGTCGTGATTGTATTGGCGACGTCCAATGCCGGAGCATTCATCAGCTTGTAGACGACCATCTTGCGAGTTTCAATGTTCTCCTGGTCCAATCGGAGCAGTAGGATTTCGACGACGTTCAAGTCACCGGACGTACCCGAGACAATGATGCTGTTGGTGCGAGTCTCTGCCACGATTCTCAGCGGAATCAAACTGCTTTCTCCGACAGCCGCCTGCGGGCCTCCGAAAGCCTGTCCCAATACGCCGCCCAGTGCACCTTGGCCGGCGGTGACCTGTTGACCAAACAACAGCTGCAGAATACCCGCCAGGGTGGTCGCGTCACCGTTCGTCACCCGGAATACCTTTACCATCGACTCCGCGTTCGGGCCCTGGTCCAACTGTCTGATCAACTCGGCGATCAGATCGATACTGCTAAGTGGAGCCCTGACGATTAACGCATTGACGTTTGGATCGGCGGTCACGGTAACATCCGCCAACCCTCCGGAGGTGATGAGTCGTTGTCCCTCGGCGTCCAATCCAAGGATTTCAAGTCGTGATGCGGGAGGTGTTGTCGTCGTCTGACCGCCAACACCCGGTGCTATGAGTCCCTGTTGCGCTTGCCCGGTAAGCGCACTTTGCAGGACAGGGGCCAAATCGATCGCCAGTGTATTCTGAAGCCGGAAAACGACCAATTGCAGCTTTGGCAGAGGTCCGTCCTGATCGATCTCACTGATGAATCGCGTGATTTCTAGCATGTCGCGAGGTCCGGCCTGGACGATCAATGCGTTCGTGCGAATGTCGGCAACGACGCGTGCCCGCGTGCCTAATCCTGGTCGACGATCGCCTGTCGTGCCGCCACCGGGTTGACCAACGGCGCCAGTGGCGGGTTGATCCACAAAGAAACGCCCAATTGCGGCCTCGGCATCGGTTGCCGAGATATGCTCTAAGCGGAACACTTTCAACTGAGTCGATGCGGGGACCGGTTCGTCGAGTTTGGCGATCAAGTCCTTGACGACGACCATCGCCTCCTTGCGGCCGATCAGCAGGATTGCGTTCGGCTTGTCGAGTGACGTGATGCTGAGCGGGCCCTGTCGAGGCGCGAACACCTGGTCGTACAGCTCGATAACCAATTCGCTCGCGGTTTGCCCGTTCAAGTGTTGCAGGTAGACAATCTCGATTTCCGGTTGGACCGTCTTGCTGGTGTCTTCGATCTGAGCGATGATTCGGCGGACTCGTTCTACGTCTCGGTCGCGGCCCCGAAGGACGATAATACCCAATTCGGGAATGAACACGATCTGCACGTCGCCAATCAAGCCTGAGTCGGGGTCCTCGACGTCGTTGCCTAGGTCTCCGGTTGCCGGATCGGGAGGCATTGGCGGGCCGCCTTCATCTTGCCCTGGTTGCGCCGCGACTTGGAATACCGACTCGCCTCCGTTACCCAGAGGAATCGCCGCGGTCGCAAGGCCGCGTTCAACGTGCGATGCTTGACGCAGCAAGCCGATCGTCCGACGGACATCGGCCGGTGCCGCATGATCCAACGACATGGCGCGTGTTGACGACTGCAGTGGTTTGTCGAGTGCTGATACCAAACGAGCCCATCGAGGCAGTAGATTTTGTGGGCCCGTCAATATGACGCGACGGTTCACTTGATCGACCTGCAGCCGCACCTGTGCATCGACGCTGCGTAAGACGAACGTGGTCAAAGCTCCGTTTTGCGTCCTTGTCTGGACAACGCGGTCAGCGAGGAGATGCGACAGTTGTTGCACCATTTGGTCCGGAGTTAATGCTCGCAGGGGAAATGTCTGCGTTGTCGACGCGCCAAGTGTGGCCGGTATCGGCCTGGGAGCCCGAGCAGCGTTCTGATTCGCAAGCCAAGCGGCAATTTTGTTTTGATCCGTTTGTGAACCAATCACGATGACTTGGCTGAGTCGCGGGTTTTTGACCACATTGGCCGCGGGAAAGTTCTTTTCAAGCGTGGCCGTAATGCGATCCAATTCGGCGGCCGGTACAATGTAGTCTTTGACGACCTGTTGCTCTTGCGCCGTGACTTGGCGGATGGTCTGTGCCGGTTGGTCGACGGTCTGTGCCGGTTGGTCGACGGTCTGTAGCATCTGTAACGCGAGGCCCTGCACTCGAGGCCCGCCATTGACGATGATCCGGTTGCGCGGCGCATCGACGATCACTTCGGCTGTTGGCTCGATGGTCGCCAACGTCGCCTGAAGTTTCTTTGCGACGTCCGCCGCCGTCGTGTGCTGGACGCTGTATACCTGAAGCTTCGATGGAGATATCGGTAGTTGCGCGAGGCTGATTGTCGGCGCAAAAAGCACCGCGATGATCAGCGAATTAGAGAGCAGGGTCCGAGGGCGTAGCGTCATGGTACTTGTTCCGTCCCGCCCTGCGGCGGTCTGACTGCGGAGAGAATACGGGAATCCACTAGCTACACTTCATCGGCATAACAGTAGTCGCCACTAGAGGTCGTAAACGTCGCAGAATCCGAAAAATCGGTAAACACGGCACGTTCGCGAACGCAAAGTTTCGCCGGCTTCTCTAAATTAAAGCAGAACGCTTTTGAGCCGGTGGGGCCCGACACTATTCAGCACCAAATCGACAAGTCAGTGAGATTGCGGTTTTGCGCCTTATTCCGCCCCGTCTTTGGTCAGGTCGCGGATGACGCTGGCGTCTTTCAAGGCCTGGCCTAATTCCACAAGATAGACTCGATCGCCAGCAATGATTTCGGCGTCGCGGGCGTTGATGACGCCCACCATTCCTTCGACCTCACCAACGCGGAAGATGTCGCCTTCACTGACTTTCAAAGTGCGGCCTTCACTCTTGATGCTGACCCACAATTTTCGTCGCCCGTTGGAGCCAGTGATGGCCGTAATCTCGGCAAACAACGCCTTCTCGAGTCCAGGTATCCGGACCGGTGGGTCTGGCCTTTTGACGACCGGTTTCGGCTCGGTGACAAGAATTCGAACGTCGCGAGAGTCGTGCAGACTTGGGAATCCATTGTCATCGGAAAAGACCGTGAAGATGTATTCACCCGTTCGGCGTGGAGTCCAAGTCAATCGTCCAGAACGCCGGTCAAACCTGGCATCGTTGCCCAAGTCACGTAAGTTTGCCTCAAACAAGAGGCTGTCGAGCTTGTCAGGATCACTCGCTTCCGCCTGAAAACTGATTCGTTCGTTGACCAGTACCTCAATCGTCCGTGGAACGTCCAACCGCGGTGGTCGGTTCGCCGGACCGAATAGATTCCGCCCAAGGATCTTGGATTTGTAATCTTTGATCTTGTCTCCAACCAAGGTCTCCTCGGAAACATCCTCTAATTCGCGTTCTAAAGCGTTCGCCAGTGAGAGAACTTCCGTAGTGAAAGAGAAGTCCAACTTGCGCTGGTCTTTGATCGGTTGAATCGAGAAACTCCGGACACGTTGGATGATGTTGGCCGACTCAATTCGGCACATCAGCTCGGTCACTTGGCCCAGGTCTCCTTGGCCCGTTGCGTGAAACGGATGAATCACGTAGGCATCCCCTTCGGCGCGGGATTGCATCGCTTCCAATGTCGTGCCTTCAAAGCCGAGCGACGCTAGCTGAGCCAGTAGCCACGTGCGGTACATGTGACTTGCGTGGCTCGCATCGTACGGCAGGGCCTGCTCCGCGAACTCAGCGATTTCATCCGAAGCGCGGACTCCCGTTGCCGCGATCCGACGGTTCTCCGAAATGTCGCTATTCAACGTAGAGATCTGGCTGTTCTTGGCGTTGATCGCGTCCGTCAATTTCCAGCCGCCATAGCCAAGTATTAACATGGCCACCGCTGACCCGACAATCGCTCCAAGTACTCGTTCACGTCTGGTCATTCGTCTATCCTCCCCGCTGGCTTCTCAATTGTCGGTTCATCCACCTCGCCCGATTCGGAGGTCAGTTTAGTATTGTCTGGCCCGTCCGCGGGAGGCTCATCTGAATTATCGGTGTCTGACTCATCGGTGTCTGACTCATCGGTGTCTGACTCATCGGTGTCTGGCTCATCGGTGTCTGACTCATCGGTGTCTGACTCATCGGTGTCTGACTCATCGGTGTCTGACTCATCGGTGTCTGACTCATCGGTGTCTCGGTCGATTGGTGGGTCGTCAGACGGCGGTGCGTCGTCGTCGCTCGGTTCAGTGGTGGCGTCTTCATCCACCCCTGACCCGGCTTCTTTTTCCCGTTTCTTCAACGTGTCTATTGAAGTGACCGTTTGAAACGACCAGGGGAAGTTCTCGTCGTTGCCGCGTTCACGCGACCTCTTGCCTGCCACGTGTCGATCGACATCCTTGAGCGAGTTTTCAACCTCGGAAATGTGTTCAAAGCCGCGGACTTTGATATCCATGGTAATATTCCCAATACCATTGACGAGCGATCCGGTCATCTTGGCCACACGCGCGTCGTCGGCACCTGGCATCGTCGCTGATATATCGCTGATCTCGTCGAGGAAACTCAATGATTGCTCATTGAAGAGAGCGACCAACTTCGCTTGGTTGCTCAGCTCCGTCGCCTTTGAGACGCTCAATTTAGAGGCTTCTCTCACCCCAGTCAGATCGCGGATCTTTCGATTTTTCTGATCGAAAGTCAGGAAGACACCAATCGCGAGCACTGCGGCCGTCGCAAGGCCCAATGTCGCGTATAACAAGTACTTCTCGCGGTTGCTTTTCGCTTTGGGACGTTGACGGGGGTTGAGGAAGTCGATGGCTTGTCGAGCGCCTTCGGCCTGATTGAGCATCATGCCCAGCAGGGCGGCGTAGCGACCGGGGTGCGTCGGTGGCTCACCCCGTAGACGCACGTTCGTGAATGGACTCCATATCTCGGTATCGAGCTTTAGTTGGGCATGGATCGCTTTTCGCAATGGTTCCAATCGCGTGCCACTGCCGAACAATGTCACTGCCGCCACCTGTTGGCCACTAAGCTGGTTGGAGGCTGCAGCGATTGTGCGGCGGATCTCGCCCATCAGTCCTTGGATGGGAAGTTCGGCGTCTTCTGCAACGGCGGGTAGCCGGACGGTCCGCATGAAAGCGATTTGGCCATTCACAACCACACCCAAATCGGCGGAGGAGGACATGACGTCGGCAAACAAACGGCAAGAATTGTCGCCGCCAAGATGTTGCTTGAGCAGGTCGGCGGAAGCAAATGGTCGCAGGCACAGGTGCTGCGCGACCACGCCAGCTGCCTCGCATACTTGTTCTATTTCCTTCAACGTGTTGGGCGAGATCACCGATGCCAAAACCTGCACTTGCTGGTCAGTGCGGTCGAGTTCAACGAAATCCAAGGGCCAATCTTCGCCGATGGTCGAAAACTGTCGCATCGCCTGGAAACGCACCATCTCCGGTAATTCGTCGGGTGGTGCCACGGGGAGTTGTATCTGGCGAATCTCGACCGCCGAGCGTGGGATCGCGATGAGCGTTTCCATGCCCTTCGCATCGCTGACCGCCTGCTTGATGGCCTCACCGATCACCGCCGGTGTCACACCTTCGTCGAGCGCGACGGCATGTGTTTCGTCTATGGCAATTCCCTGCCCGCGATTGCGGCCCACGGCGATCCGCAATTCCGCGGAGTCCCATTCGATTGCAATATACTTCGCCATAATTTACCTATTTAGGTGCTCGCGTATTAATACGCTTGTCCGATTTGTCCTGTCAAATTGATGCCCAGCACTTCCAGTGGGTATGCACGCCCTAGATGGGTGAGATCTCTCCAGAATACTATGCTCGGCGTTAATGCGGTATTGTCAATTACCACTTCTGTGCGAGAAGAAACACCTCCGCCCTGGAAATACCCAATCACCTGTGCTCGATAAACGTCGCCTCCACCGCACATGAACGGTGACAACTGCTGCATTCTCGCGATGTCGGGCTCACCGTCCTCATTAAACAAGAAACCCTCGGTGAGGATCCAAGTTTCGAATTTGCGATTGGGATTGTCGGCCGATTCCTCCGGATTGACGACCCGTTCCTCCAGGATTGCCGTGTACAACTCCTCGTCCATTCCAGGGATTCCGGCGAGCAGAGCCGCCGGCGCCTGATTGATGTTGAGACGACCAGGAATGATCGGGGTTGAAATCACGGTGCAGTTGTCTAGCAGCTCGGGCAAATAGAAGCTCATGGCAAGCATGTCTCCTGTAAACGGAGAGACCAGCACGGTGCCGTCGTCGCCAGGCAGTTGGACCTTCTTGTCGATAAGCTCCAACACCTGCCCGATGTCGGCTTTCGGCTCTTGGCTCGTGTCCGGTGCGTAGCCCACCGCTGACTCGCCCTCTTCGTCACCATCGAAGGCGCCGTAAAGTCGGTAAGCGACGATGAAGTTCGCCCATTCTTCGTCGATAGCCGTCAACAGCTCTTCATAGAGTAAATCAAGATCTTTTTGGTTGAGGAAGACTCGGGGGAATCCGGCCGAGTTGTAGTTCTTTTCCGCGCCGTAAAGAGTCAGGTAGGGAACCCAACCACGCGTCATGTCACCCATCGACGGATCGGCCGTGGCGGTGCCCATTGCCATGCCCGCTTCCATTTCGTGCGGATCCACCATCCCGTTTCGGTTCGTATCCTGGCCGAACATCAAGTCGGGAGTGACACCCCGCACTAGCATTAGTTCTTCCACCGATCGAAATGGACCATTCGTGGGAGTGTACGCCGGTTCGAGCGCCTCGTAGTAGTCGTACTCGACACCAAATTCCCTCGGGTCGTCGTCTTCATCCAACCAATCCAGAATCGAGTCGGCAGTCTCCTCGGTCATGCCCGGGAGGGCGAGCAGCAGTGTGCGACCCCCATTTTCCTGAAACTTGTCCGCCAGCAAAAGAAAATTAAGGTTGAGTCGGGTCGACTCGTCTTCAAATCCGTAGCGAGTTCCAGCGAGCGCGCCATACGAGTCAAGGCTGGGAGCGAGGATGGAAAACGTGCCCATGTCGCGAGGGTCTAAATTGGGGGCGACAAGCTGTGCCTGAAACATAGCCGGGTTGTCGTAGACGCCACCGGCATCCGTTTGCAGATCTTTCGGTTGGGTGAGGAACCAGCGTGCCGAATCAATTCCCGAACTGACCAATGCCCGCGACTGCACTTGCCGTCCCGAATAAATCGTGGACTCGTAGTGCGTCAACATCAACTCGCTAAACGTGTATCCCGACAGCGCAAGGATCGCCACCACAACCAAAACAATGATCAAGATGGCCGCGTGACGCCGAGTTGTGGGAGGTCGCTTGTTCATAGCCCCATCTCCAATTCCAATAGCTCGTCGTCCACTTCGATGAATTTTCCCAATGGTAGGTGGACCAACAATTGGTAGACCAGGAAGCCCTCGGGGTTGATCTCGTTGGCTTGCGATTCCACAAATTGCTGACTATTTGGAGCAATCGGTCGACTGGGCCGGATGACCAGCGTGACTTGAACGGCGAGCGGTAGGCCGCCCATTTCCATAGAGTCCCATTCCGGGACCAGTTGAAACCCGTCGAAGTACAGGAATTGGACTTCAACGACCTCTGGTCCAATCAACTCTCCCGACTCAAACAATTCCGTTGTGTTGCCGTTGTAAGCTGCATATTGCGTTACTTGTCGGTCGAGCGAACGACGGACTAATCCCCCAGGAATGAATTGAGGGTTGGACGAGAAATCGTCCTCGACTCCTGTTCCTGTCCCTTCGGCCTGGATGTAGTAAGTGACGGTCTTTATGTCGCTCGGTAGGTCTCGCAATTCGCCGAACGTTGCCGGTTGAACGTTGTTGTAATAGGCGAGCAGTTCATCTGGACGCGGCACGCGACTGACGTCGACCTGCAGCTGATACATGTTTCCAAAGAGACCCGGCTCCGGCGGCAGAGACGTTGCAGCCGCCAGGTCCACCGTGTTGGACGAACCAGGTAGGCCATCGTCGAGCGTTTCGTCCTCGCTTTCGAAGCTATCCGCCGGGTCTTCCGTACCGCCGCCTGTTCCGCCGCCCCCACCCCCGCCCGAATCACCGAGAAGATCCCCCACGTCGACGCCGAGAGTATCTCCAATGGCCCCGGCGGCAGCGTCGGCTGCAGCCGCGGTGACCATCGCTTCAAGGCCGGAGAAATCGACGTCGTGTTTGGGAATAGCTCCCCGCAGATCGTTGGCGATCATCTGCAAAATCGACCGAGCCAATCGAGCTTCCTCGACATCGGTGCGACGAATGTCCAACGTCCGCAGGTGAAGATGGACGGCAAACGAAATTGCATAGAGCACTAGTCCCGAGAGGGCGAGTGCCAATATCAACTCCAACAATGTTACGCCCCGTCGAATTCTCGATCGGTCAGAGACCTTCATCGCTTGCCTCCTCTTCATCCTCGCCCTGAGTCGACATATCGAGAACTTCTCCGTTCTCGGCTTCTAATATCGCCTCCGCTTCCGGGTCGACGATCCATCGAAACAGCTCGAAGTAAACGGGTTCGCCGCCCTGTGACACGTCTTTCTCAACATGGACCACGACTTGCAAAATCCCCTCTTGCAAGCCCGGTTGGACATCGACTGCGTAGATAAAGGCTGGGTCTGCCTCGTAGGGTGTGGGAGGAATCGGCTCGACCATCATGACGCCGGTCGAGATTTCCGCTAATTTGCTTTCGGCATACAATTGTGCGCGGGTTAGATCGCGTGATCTAAGTGAACCGGTGACGCCGATGCGCACCAACTCGCCCACGACAGCCAGTGAAGTGCCGAGGATGGCGATCGCGAGCAGCACTTCTAGCAGCGTGATCGCAGCGCGATGACGACCTGCGTTCGGGATTCTAGTGTCGCGATTTGTCATTGCAAGTCTCCCAATTCCTCGGCCCTCAACAGATCGCTCACCTGAGCGACTCCGGTGAGCCCGCGGAGGTCGAGAACGACAAATGCATCGAGGCCATTCGTCAAAATCAATCGCGCCGTGGTACTGGTTCCATCGGGATAGAACATCAGTGGAATGCCGGCCGAAGCGAGCATCGTTGAGTCCATGGCAGCGCCTTGAAGAGACGATTGTTGCGTCAGTTGGTCGCGGAGATCTCCGGTCGTTTGCGCGACGACAAACGTGACACCCTCAGGCAGTTTCTCGGCCAATGGCGATAACGTGGCCATCGGTGCAATGGTGGTCGCGGGTTGCATTCCCGCCACCGACTGAGGGGAGAACTCGATGATGTCCTGATCGGTTGTGTGCGTTTGGACCAGTAGATCGCCGGAGCCAGGCAGGAAAAGCATCGCTTGTACTTGACCGCTTTTGATCGCCCGCAACTGGGCCTTTCCCATGATGGCTCGTACGTGGTCCGCGCCTTTTTTCAGCTTGTAGTTTTGTAATGGACGGTATAACGCTGGAGCTGTCATGGCCGTCACGACGACGATCACCGCTAGGACGAGCATCAACTCCAATAACGTAAAGCCTCGACGTCGTCGGCCATCTCCAAGACGGAGATGGAAAACTCCGGTTGGGATGTGGTCTTGGCAATTGGTTTCGAGTGGTGACTGCATCTGCTTTAGCCTAGACGGAACTTGTAGCCCGCGCGGCGATTGGCTGCCGTAGCGCGATGTCAATTCACAATGTCATCGTCCGTGCCTTGCGTTTTGTCCGGTCCATAGGAGGCAATTTGAAACGCGTCCACACTGACTTGTTGGTAGACGTAGGGCATGTCCCACGGATCCAAGGTCAGTTCTCTATCGAGATACGGGCCACGCCATTTCGCCGGATTAACCAAGCTGGCCGGGGCGGCACGGAGTGCTTCCAAGCCATCTTGGTCGGCCGGTAAGCTACCGACTTCCATACGGTAGACTTCGACCACGGTCTTGTATTGTGCGATCTGTGTTTTCGCGGCATCGATCATCGCGTTTTTTTGCACACGAGCGAAGAACAGCATCGCCGTGCCACCCAGAATAACCAGGATGGACATGACTAATAGGACTTCCATCAACGTGAAGCCGCGACGTGAACGGCGTGAACGACGTGACATGTTTTAAACTCCTTAAAGACGATCTTGCGTTTGTTTTTACTTCTGATTGAACGATCTTTATCAGCACGTTTTCAATATCCATGAAACCCCGCTACCGGTCGAGTGTATCGCAACTAGAGCGAACCACTCATCTTGATAACTGGCAAAAGCAGCGCCATCACCACAAATAAGACACAACCGGCAAGGATTGTCAGCATGATTGGTTCGAGCATCCGCACAAACAGATCGAGGCGGCGGGTGGTACGTTTTTCCAAGCCATCGGCGATTTCCACCAATACCTTGTCAAGTGTGTTGGATTCTTCGGCAACCGAGATCATCTCGACGACCGTCGATGGAAAGTGACCGCTGGCCCGCAGCGGTGTGGCGAGAGACTCACCGGAAGTGATATTCTCGGAGGCTTTTTCAATCGCTTCGGAGAGGATTCGATTGCCGGCCGCTTCGCGGGCGATATCCAGCGACTTGAGGATGGGTACACCGTTGCGGAGCAGAGTACCGAGCACGCGGCAGAAGCGAGAAACGGCGAAGGCTTTGAAAATGCTGCCAATCATTGGCATCTTGATCTTGAGCAGATCGCGGGTGCGTTTTCCACTTTCGGTCTGCAGCTGTGCGCGAACCAATATTCCGGCGACGACCATTCCGATCAAAACAAACAAGCCACCCTGCCGCATGATCGCACTCATTGCCAACAGCCACTCGGTCATCAATGGCAACTCGCCTCGCGTCCGTAGACGATCGAAGAGTTCGCCGAATTTCGGTACAAAGAAGATCATCAATGCCAGGACGACCGACGAGCCGGCGACGCCCAGGAAAATGGGATACGCCATCGCACCGACGGTACGAGCTTTAAGATCTTCGTACTGTTCAGTAAAGGCGGCCACCCGATCAAGCGCTTCCTCCATAAAGCCACCTTCACCGCCAGCGCGGACCATGCTGACACCCATCTCGTTGAAGACGCGTGTGTGACATCCCATGGCATCCGCGAGCGTCGCACCGTCCTCGACCCGTGTATGCACATCACCTAACACTCGTGCCAAGGTAGCGTTGGAACTCTGGTCGCGAAGGACCCGCAACGTTCGCAACAGCGGCACACCACTGCGGAGCAATCCGGCCATTTGACTGTAGGTCGTCGCCATGACCTGTCCGCCCACTCGACCGCCGAACCGACTCTGCCTCTCCTTTTCCTGGGCAACGTCAATGGGAAACAATTCTTGGGCACTTAGCGACGTAACGGCGTCTCGCTCGGAGCTGGCAGAGACGCGTCCGGTGACGCGTTCGCCGGCCATGTTTCTCGCTGTATAAGCAAAGTCGGGCATGGCAGATGGTGTTTCGCGGTGACTGAGAGGTAGGAATCAGGGTCGGTAGGGAAATCGATTTGAGGCAGATAGCACGCGGGGATCAACCCGCCCGGAGGTTGGTCGAGGCAACCAGCTGATCGCCCTTGGTGACTCGCATCACTTCTTCGGCGCTGGTGGTCCCGGCAAGCACTTTTCGCCATCCGTCTTCACGGAGAGTTTCCATACCGCAGCGGACGGCCGTCTGTTTGATGTCCCAGGTATTGGCTCGGTTATGTGCCAGTTCGCGGATTTCGTCGTTGTTTACCAATAATTCGTAGATGCCCATACGGCCGCTATAGCCAACTTGTCGGCAAGCGCGACATCCTCTCGCCTCCATGAGCTTACCGTCAATGAGGTGATCGACAGGGAAATCTGGCGCGAGTGACGATGAATCAGGCGTCACCTCTTGTTTGCATTCCGGGCAGAGACGTCGGACCAAACGTTGCGCCATCAACGCTTCCAGCGTGCTCGCGACCAAGAAGGGCTCGACGCCCATGTCGGTCATTCGCGCGAAAGCGCCGGCCGCATCATTGGTATGCAATGTACTGAAGACCAAGTGGCCGGTCAGCGAAGCCTGCACGGCGTTCTCGGCAGTCTCCAAGTCGCGAATTTCGCCGATCAGGACGACGTCCGGGTCATGACGGAGAATACTTCGCAGTGAATGGGCAAACGTAAAGCCGATCTTTGTATGCACCTGAATCTGGTTGATGCCCTTCAATTGGTATTCAACCGGATCCTCGGTGGTGATAATTTTTGTTTCGGGGCGATTGATCTGTAGCAGTGCACTGTACAACGTCGTCGTTTTTCCCGATCCGGTCGGTCCCGTTACCAAGATGATTCCGTGAGGCAATTCGACGAGTTCAGAAAATGCATTGTACGTTGCCTCTTCCATGCCCAACTTCCGCAGATCGAAAGACATGTTGCCTTTGTCGAGAATACGAAGGCAGATGCCCTCGCCGTTGATCATCGGTATCACCGAGACACGGACGTCGATCTCGCGGCCTTTCAACTTCAGCTTCATGCGGCCATCTTGGGGCAGGCGCTTTTCAGCGATGTTGAGCCGAGACATGATCTTGAGTCTGCTGACGATCGCCGACTGGAAACGGTTGATTTCTGGAGGAATCGGTTGTGAGTGCAAGATGCCATCGACGCGGTATCGAATAGCCAAGCCGTCCGGTTGCGATTCGAGATGCACGTCACTGGACCGCGTCTCAATCGCCTCCAAGAGAATCTCATTGACCAGTTTGACGACAGATGCCTCCTGGGCCATTTCCGAGAGTTCGGAATTGTCCGTCTCGATGTCCCCGACGAATTCGATGTCATCGGCGCTCTTGGCTTCCATCAATCCGTCGATGGTCTCGCTGCCAACACCGAGATTTGCTTTGATCAGCTTGTCGATCTCGTCGCGAGGTGCCAGAACGGGAATGACCGGGTCGCCCGTCGCCGCGCTGACTTCGTCGATCGGGTAGAGATGGAACGGGTCACTGGTCGCCACAATTAAGTGACCGTCCTGCCGGCCGATGGGGAAGAGCGTTTCTCGGTGGATGATCTTGTGCGGAAAACCCTCCAGGACTGACAGATCGATGTCGGCTTTCGTCAGATCGACGAACTCCAACCCCAACTCTTCACCGATCGCCTGCAAGGCATCGGCTTCGCTGCAAAAACCAAGGTCCACCGCGCGATCAACCACCGACAAAGCGGCGTCGCCGTTCGAGCCGCGGGCGTTGTCGAGCTGGTTCTGATCCAATAGGCCCCGTCGCAATAGGATGTCGCCTGCTTCCATGTTCGTTGCGTATCTCACTCCAAATTGGTTGTGAAGGTCCAGTTGGTCGCACATATCCGTTATCCGGTCTCACACCCAATACGGTTGCGACCCAAACTACCTGACCGATAAAACTCGGATCCGTGGCCGTTTTGCAAGGATTCAATAATGGACCTGTAAGCAATGGACCTGTAAGCCCATCATAGTTGAATCTTTGGGCAAGGGGAAAACCCAGCCTGGCAATTTTGGGTTTGCCAGATCACGCCTGCCAATAGATATAACCCCAGGCCAGCAAAATAGTTTCACCGTTGGGGTTGCCGTTAGTCCAAGATTGCTCGGAGCGCGGCGGCGGCCGCCTGAGTCACCTCGGGAACCGGGTGATTTCGCAAGATTTTGACAACCTCGGATGCCTCACTGGCAATTGGGCCCATTTCCTTCAGAGTCACCAATGCCCACAACTGCACGGCCGGGTCCCGTGAATCCAACAACAAGATAATGGGCTCGACTGCGTCTTGACCGGCTTGTACGACCACCTGACGAGCGGCGGCTGACACTCGTTGGTTCGATTGGTTCAATTGCTCGATGTACTCGTCCAGTCGCTCCTCGAGCTGCTGGTAGTCGTTCTGAGCTTGTCGAAGTAACTCTTCCCCAATCTCCTCGCCCGTCCCCGTTGGGTCCAAATCAAAGTCCACGGGCTCGTCAATCG
>DUDC01000174.1:3197-3485 GCA_012959465.1 Planctomycetaceae bacterium | reverse complement strand
TTCGTCGAGTGACACGACGTCCAACGAGTGAGTTCCGAAAATTCAGGAAACGGCAATAAAATGTCCAATCATGTTGTATCCCGACGCGAGATGTTCTCTCGCTGTGGCATGGGCATGGGAATGGTGGGTTTGGTCCCTTTCCTGTCGGACGCCGGCATCGCCTCTCCCTCTCGCGTCAATCCACTCGCAGCGAAAGCGGCTCCTCATTTTCCGGCCAAAGCAAAGTCGGTGATCCATTTGTTCATGAATGGTGGACCTTCGCACGTCGACACGTTCGACCCTAAGCCT
>DUDC01000174.1:0-3157 GCA_012959465.1 Planctomycetaceae bacterium | reverse complement strand
GACAGAGCCTGCCCGGGAAAAACCCGAGAACTGAACGCCCAACCGGCAACGCCTATGGTTCCCCGTTCAAATTTGCGAAGCACGGAGAAAGTGGCATCGAGGTGAGTGAGTTGTTTCCGCACGTCGCCCAGGCAATCGACGACGTGGCGGTGATTCGTTCAATGTATGCCGACGTTCCTAATCATGAACCTTCGCTGATGCTAATGAACTGTGGGGAAGCGAGGCTGGTTCGACCGAGCGTCGGATCCTGGGTTACCTACGGGTTGGGAAGTGAAAACCAAAATCTCCCCGGTTTTGTAGTCATGTGCCCGGGTGGATATCCCATCCAAGAGTCGCAGAATTGGCAAGCTGGATTCCTGCCCGGAATCTTTCAGGGTTCGTATGTCGATACAAAACACAAAGAGATCGATAAGCTGATCGAGAACATTCGCAGTCAGGGAGCGACGCTTGCCGCGCAACGGCGACAACTCGATCTTCTCCAGGCAATGAACCGTAAACATCAGGCGAGCCTGAACGATGACGGGCAACTGGAATCGAGAATTCAATCGTTTGAATTGGCTTATCGCATGCAGTCCGATGCAGCCGACGCTTTCGATACGGGTCTCGAGCCGCAACATATTCTCGACATGTACGGGGAGGGTGTGCACGCTCGACAGACTCTGATCGCCCGGCGGCTTGTCGAACGTGGCGTCCGCTACGTGCAACTCTGGCATGGGGACGGGCAACCGTGGGACAATCACGACGATATTGAAAAAAATCACCGACGGCTCGCCGGTCAATGTGATCAAGCGATTGGGGCCCTGTTAAAAGATCTTCGACAACGCGGATTGCTCGATCAGACGCTGGTGATTTGGGGAGGCGAATTTGGCCGTACTCCCACCGTCGAATTACCCAAAAAAGGATCGAACGAGGGTCGAATCAACGGCCGAGATCACAATCACTACGGCTTCACCATGTGGTTGGCCGGCGGAGGAATCCGCGGTGGGCAAGTGTACGGTGCGACCGATGAGTTTGGATTCAAGGCGGTCGAAAATCGAGTTCACGTGCACGATCTCCATGCCACCATGCTCAAGTTGCTCGGATTCGATCACGAACGATTCACGTATCGATACGCTGGCCGAGACTTCCGCCTTACGGACGTGCATGGCAAAGTTGTCGAGGCGTTGATCGCATGACGACGTGTCGTGAAAGAGCCAAATCCGGGGGCCGAAAAATTAATTTTGCGCGGCAGGCAAGATTCGGGCAAAAACCGCGGATCAACCGTCTACGGGTATAAGAGGGCCGGAGATTGAGAATGGGCACCCCGCCTGGCGGGTTGTTTTTTGTTTGTGGCCTGATCCAAATTGTGAGGCTGGTATGCACGAGGAAACAGTTTTTATCCTGTTGATCATCTTTGCCGTGCCGCCGATTGCGATCGTGACAAGAATCGTCTGCAAAATCGTTGGTCCGTATCGTCTGCCACTCGCGCGACGTTTCTCTCAAGATCAAGTTGGCCGAACGTGGAATGGAGCCATGGGAGATCGAGCAGGTCGTCAATGTGGGGCGATTTGAACACAACAAGCGTGTGGCACCACCGGCCGATCACCACGTGCAGACCTTCGGTGGTTTTTCCAACAAACCACGACGTCGGTGGTTCGGGCGGCGGCAGGATCACCAGCCCCTCGAGGGCAAAAAAGCTAGCGCGTAGCTTGAGTGAATGTGTGACACTGGCGAAGCCAGTGCCACACCGCTGATCCTTAGAGCTGGTCGGACGTACTCGAGTTGAACTCGCTATCCAGCAGGAACTGGATCCTCGACGTGGTTTCGTCGGTCATGTCATACAGTCTCCGCAGCCATGGTGACATCTCGGGACCGGAAGCAAGATACAGGTTGGCGTTCAAGCAGCTGAGAACACCGGACGCAATCTTATCATTGAGATCGCCGTTACCTGCGTCACCCAACAAGCGGCCGTGAAAAGACGCTCGGATAGAAGCGGTGAGACCCTCTTCGAGTTTCGTCTCCCCCAATTGCCGCTCTTGGATCAATTGTTCAAACGACTTTCGGTCGAACGCGAACTCGACTGCCGACCCAGCATAGGTGGCGGTGAAACCAAGTAACAATTCGGTCCAGCGTTCGCACTGCCGCCGTAGGCGGTTCACGGCTACCGAATCATCCAGCGAGAATCCACGTCCATAAATAAGTATGTTGAGTGCGCGGTGTCGCGCTTCGAGGTGCCCGAGATAAACGCTGCGGGCTACCGGTGACGATTCATTGGTCCCGCAGACGACATCGTGTTCGCATAGTAATACGGCCCAGACTCGCGTCAACACTTCGGTGCTGAGTATTTCCTCGATCGTTGGTCGTAGCGACAACCAAGATTGCTCTCGTTGTGGCTGCGTCTGCTGGCTTTGAACCACATCCTGGTACGACTTCATCACCGATGCCCATCGGTTCAGTCGGCATTTCGACGCCGTCCAATATCGGTCGAGGCCCGAGGTCGGCAATTGGTCCAGATTCTGCAAGAACGTCGAACCGCGACTTGCGACGACGACGGCCAATTCGAGCAACTCTTTGGGATGCATAGGATCTCGCACTCGACAGCTGAATGGAAACAACTTGTCGCATTCGTTGGACACTTCGACCGTGATCGCTCGTGTCTTATCGAGTGGACTTAGCAGCTGCCAAACGTCAGAGGGACTTACTTTGAAAAGGAGTCGGGAGGCGCGGGCATGAGGGGACCCATGTCCGCGCCTTCCCGGTCCGGGAGGATGCTACGTGACTTTGTGGTGTTACGACTTCGAGTCCATGGGGAGGGTCTCGAATACGAATCGTGAGAAATGCAAGCCGCGGGCCAAAATGCCAAAACAGGACACTATTCAACGCAAGTTGTTATATATACAGACGTTGTGTATTCTAGTGGAAGCCTGCCGCAGGTTGCGTTTCCGCAACATCGGCGTACCGAATGAGGAGCGTGGACCACACTGCCCCGAACTCTTGATGGTATGAGCGAAGAAACCAAAAACGGTAAGACCGAAGGGGTGCAGCGGCGGCTCTCGCTGTTCGACTCATGGAGCCTCGTTGTCGGCATCATCGTCGGCGCAGGGATTTTCACGACGTCACCCTACATCGCACAAAACACACCGACACTCTCGATGCTGATCGGGTTGTGGGTCGCCGG
>DUDC01000173.1 GCA_012959465.1 Planctomycetaceae bacterium | reverse complement strand
CTGAATGACTAAGTCCCAGTAGGTTTCTGTGCTGCCGCCGTGGTCCTGACAGATCTTTCCGTCACCCGAGAACGTGGTGTCCAATACTCCAGCTGTGGTGAACCGGGCGACAAGACCATCATCACCGCCACCCTCATTGGCGACGTCACACACGCCAACTACAACGATTTTGCCGTTCGACTGCAGCTCCACACCAAAACCATTGTCCTGGTTCTCAAAGTCGGTGCGAACCCAACCATCCCCACCACCAAACGTGGTGTCCAACGCTCCTGCTGTGGTGAACCGGGCCACCAGAATGTCGCCTTCAGTGTGCCCGTAGTCGCTGGTGCCCACCGCAACGATTTTGCCGTCAGTTTGGATAGCGATGTCTTGGAACACGTCGTCCTGATCGAAACTCAACTGATATTTACCGTCACTAGAAAAGGATGTGTCCCAAGTTCCGTCAGCGTTGACTCGACCGATGATGGCGTCCCAGTCGCTTCCAGAGTTCTTCAGATAGCCGGCGATAACGATTTTGCCGTCTGCGTCGATAGCGCCAGCTCGACAATATTCGTGTTCAGCTCCAAATGTGGCAACGAACTTGCCGTCCCCTGAAAATGAAGTGTCGGCCCCGTCAGAGAAGCTGCTCCCAGAGCCCTTCCAACCAGTGGTGGGGTTTGTGCGATACACCACACAGTCGAAGTCGGTGCCACCGTTCGCGTCGGCATACCCGACGTGCACGTATTTGCCGTTGGCGTCGATCATGACTTCCGTTGCGACATCGGCTGCAGTGCTGAACCACTGGCCTGTGCCGCAGTTCCCGTCGAACGTCTCCGCGGCGGTGCATTCACCAGCGGCGGTGTAACGCAGCATTTGCCATGACCAGTTGTTGGGACTGCCGTTGTTGTTCCACCAACCAGCGGTGATGATCTTTCCTGAACCATCAATCGCTGTGTCCCAAATACCGTCCTCCCCTGATGAGTGGGAATCAACGACGATCCAGCCGTCGTCGCTAAATGATGTGTCCAGGTCACCGTCAGCTGCCGCAGCTGGTGTTTGCGCGATTAACGCCAACGAGGTGAAAGAGATCAGTGTCGCTAGGACAACTCTCAGGAGGCGATTTACAAACCTCACAGGTCTCCACCACTCGTGGAGTAGCTAGATGGCATCGGTGTCAGGCCGCAAGCTGTATGGCAATCGAATGGTGGCGATGGTCCCCGAACCGAATTCAGAGTCGTAGCGAAGCTGTCCACCTGAACGTTCTACCAGTTTCCTGGAAAGTTGTATTCCGAGCCCTGTGCCAGAAGCCACTGTCTTAGCGGCTTCGGCTCGCCAGAAGGGTTGGCCCGACTCCAAGGCCTCTAGATCTGACTTCGTCATGCCCAAACCATTAGGGGTGTCATCGACAACGATTTCGAAACAAGCGTCATCTATTCGGTGTAAGAGCACCGCGATCGTGGCTTGTTTGTCCGCTTGGTGGTATTTCACCGCGTTCGAAACCAAATTTCGGACCACCTGCCTCATCCGGTCTCGATCCAACGTCGCTGTGATGGTGCGATCAGGAACTGAACGCAATGAGAGAACCTCGCGGTTAGCAGCGAACTCTTCGGCGATTTCTTCAACGATTTCGTACACCGGCACATCTGCTGTCACTGACAACTCGAAGGCGTCGTTTTCTAGTTTGGCGGTGTCAAACATATCTCGGACAAGATCAGACATGTGAAGCAGATGGCGTTCAGCAGTTCGTAACGTTGCATGCACCCCATCGGGAAGGTCGTCTCGTCGAGTAACAACGTTCAAACTCATTGCCGCAGCGTTGAGTGGACCGCGAAGCTCGTGTGACGCATCTCCTAACCATTTTTGACGTTGAATTAGCAATTGCTCCAACTGGCGAGTTTGTTCTGCATGGTGTTCCAAAGCGGCTTGTTCCGGGTCGGTCATGTCAGCGTCTGCTCGATAGCTGATTCGAGCGTTGCTAGGTCGCCTTTACTGACTAACCGTACGCTGTCGGGCAGATTGTCTGTCGTGCCCGAGAGCATGATGAAACTTGATTCCGAAAGTCCGCTTTGAATGGCGGCATCCAATACCTCAAGCCCTGCCCCAGCATGCGGCATTGAATAATCCGAAATAACGAGCGAGAAAAGGTGGGCTTTGATTAACTCTGATGCCTGTTTGACGCTGGTCGCCGTTTGAATGTCGGCGTTAGGTCGTACGGCGATCATCCAAGTCGCGAAAATATCGAGTTGCCCTTGATCGTCGTCGATCAACAGAATCGATTCGTCTTCTTTGGACTTCTTCTTGCTGCGGCCGAACATTTCGCTCCCAAATGATCTGCACATAACGATAGGCGTGTATCTGTCGAGCTAAACGCCGGTGGTCAATCAACCGTTAGAGGTATTTTAGTAACGCGACGGAAAAGGTCGCCGCCGCGTCAAAGCTTGGTGTCCCGCACCCTGTTTAGTCAACGTGTTCACGGAGACGGAATTCGGGAACTAACGCAGTAGTTGCTTACCGAGAACACAACCACACCGCAGCTCTGACGGCGGCCAGTGCGTCATCGGAAACGCTGTAATTGAACTTATCCAGATAGTAGGTGTGCCTTCGGCCTTCGCCATTGCCGTAGGCGACGACAAAGGCGTCTGCTAGAAGCTCGGCTGGGGGTGCTTGATCGTGAGCGAAATGTGCTACAAGGAGCTCTTTTACTGATTTTTCTGCTTGTCGGGGGAAATAACAGTCATCAAAGAAGTGGTGAACGAAGGCATGACCTGCCTCATGGAGCACAACGTCCGACGTCGTGCCAGTTGTAACAGCACGGGTTGACACCCAAATGGTGTTGGACCATTTGTGCCCAACGGAGTCATCGACGTCCCATCCTGCAGGGTCAAAAGTTCCGAGAGCACATTTGCCAAGTTTGCTTGTTGTCCAGGGATGGCATCCGTTGACGAATGTGAGGCCTTTGATTGCCGGTAGTAGCTCTTCGGGAATAGTTGTTGCAACGTTTTCGACGTGGTTTTGGTAGCCACCTTCGACGCCTTGATAACTGAAGCTGTTGATGGGAACTTCGGGCGCCGGAACGGCAACCGTTTGATCGGATGCCTCAGTCTGGGTGGCTTGCAATAACGCAACCCACCCCAACACCAGTGCAACGCCAACGAAGGCGATGAAGGCAACTGCTTTGGAAATGGAGAACATGCATATGACATTAAGAACTTTGGGTTCTGGCCCATATAGAGCAATTGCGTGTCACGGTCTAGTGCAAATGCGGTACTAGTCCCCGCAACCCGATAAGGGAAACAGGTAGGTTTGGCGCATGGGAGTGTCCCGGTCAACACTCGTGCACGACATCCGAAATCAGCTCTCCGCGATGTTAATGTTGATCACTTTGCTCGAACGAACCGAGCTGCCAGATGATGTTTCTGAGCATCTGTCGCTAGCAGGAACGGGGTTTCGTTCGGTACTTGACGAGCCAGATCTGGCCACCACGTCCCACCACGATCTGAATTCAGCACTAAGCGCGC
>DUDC01000172.1 GCA_012959465.1 Planctomycetaceae bacterium | reverse complement strand
GGTAATTGCCAAACCACAATTCCACCGGCACAGGGCCGGTGGGGATTGCGAGTTAGTCCCACCGATCGAGTCACAACTCAACATCTGTTGACAATGTGCATCATCGCGGCGGGTTCGTTGCGGAATAACAACACGTGGTGAACTTACGCCTGCCCGCCACTGATTTTGTGTAAGTCGTTTTGCATAGGTTGGTTGCGGCATTTCTCACGCCCCGATGACGTTGTTTGGCACGAGTGGTGCATTATGGAACTACCGAACGCCTGCAATCGACACCACGGAGAGCTGAGATGAAAAACATTCGCACCATCGCCATCATCGCTTTTGCCGCCTTCCTGGTTTGTTGCAATGTCCAAGCCGAAACGGAAGCGAGAATCACTTTGACCGACGGCAAGGTATTGGATGCGAAGATCAGCGACCGCAGCAATGATAACGTCGTCTATGTTGTTTTTGCGAGCGAGTCACTCAAGGTCGTCCGCAGGATCGATCGTTCTCGAGTGGCTCGCATCGAATGGACTCCAATCCGCACAGCAGCGATCTCAACAACGAGCAACACGGGACTAACCGACGCTCAACGAGCTCTCATCGCACTTCGACAACCCATGTTCGCAACGATCAACTAGAAAAACGCCCAAGCGTCGGGTCTCATCCGTTCGTCGCGTGATCTGGCAAAACCCGAGGCTGTCGACTCAAATCCGCATTGCCTTGCAACGAAGGGACAAAGCCCCCTTAGCGTTTACCTAGCGCTTGTGGTTCAGAGACTGTTCAAGTCTGCGAACATTCTCACTCATCCGCTCCAGGTAAGATTTTTCACCGGTGGTTGCGGCGATATCGAACACTGCGTATTCGATGGATGCATCGTCGAGCACTTGCTGCAGCGCTTGAGATGGTGGAGTCGAGAGGAGAAAGACAGCGTTCGTTTGGTTACTTACTGCCTTCTTCAAATCGTCCAATTCAGTCGGCGACGGCTGTTGTAGGTTATTCCACGCCAAGTGATGAACAGTTTGATCGACTGTTCTCGCGACGTATTCGAACGCTGGTTCGGCGGCGAACAGCTTGGAGGGACGTTTGGTAATCGCTGCGAGAAGGCTCGCCCTAACTTCTCGTAGTTCATCTTTGAGCCTTGCCAGATTCTGCTCAAAATGTACGGATTGATTTGGTTTCAGCGCAGAGAGCCTGCGTTCAATACGTTCGGCCTGCTTGATCGCCAACTCTGGATCAAGCCACACTTCGCCAATAGTCGCTTCATGGCTGTGTTCTCCTTCCGGGCCGTGGCGGTGTACAGTTGTTTCTTTCATAGTGAGCCAATCCGTCTGAAAGCCACGACTGGTGTTGACTAGTTTCGAATCGGGAAGCGACGTCACCGTCGTCCAGCGCGCATAGTCCGCGCCGTTGAGTAGAATGATGTCGGCGGAATGAAACGTCTCAAGAGCTTGCGAGTCGGGTGTCCATAGAGCTGGGTCACTATCGATCGGGCAGGGACACGAGGCCATCACAGCTTCACCTCCAATACGCTCGGCAAAATAGCGTAGAGGTTCATTCACGGCCACCACGACAAGCGGGCCCTCACCGCGAGGCATTTCATTGTCTGGTGTTTTCTTGCACGATGTGAGGAACAAGGCGACGGAGAGCAGCGCGAGTCGAGTGATGTGGAGCGATGCAGGCATTGCGTGATTGGCGTTTTCTTCCAGGTATAAAATACACGTCCGACGAGGCGTCTTACTCGATGCATTAGGCGATCAGTTCACGAACAACTTTTCCGTGCACGTCGGTCAAGCGAAAGTCGCGACCGGCGTAGCGGTAGGTGAGCCGTTCGTGGTCCAGTCCCAACAGATGAAGCATGGTGGCATGCAGATCATGGACCGACACGATGTCTTTCGTCGCGGCAAAACCGAAGTCGTCTGTCGCACCGTGTGCGTAACCACCATGAACACCACCGCCAGCCAGCCAGCAAGAGAACCCGTAATGATTGTGGTCCCGGCCATTTAATGCTGGCCGCTCGGCGACCGGCGTGCGGCCGAACTCACCACCCCAGAGCACCAACGTCGAGTCAAGCAATCCCCGCTGTTTGAGGTCGCCGAGAAATGCGGCGATCGGCCGGTCCCAATCTGCTGCCAACTTGCGATGTAGCTTTTCAAGATCGTTATGATTGTCCCAAGGTTGCCCTGCCCCACTCCAGACTTGTACAAACCGAACTCCCCGCTCCAGCAATCGCCGCGTGATCAACAGCTGATTTCCATGGGTGCCATTGCCGTACGCATCGTGAATATGTTTGGGTTCCCGAGATAAATCGAACGCGTCCTCCGCCTCGGTCTGCATACGAAAGGCCAACTCAAAGGACTGGATGCGAGACTCGAGTTTCGGGTCGTGTGCTCGCAATTCAAGGTGTTTTTTGTTGAAAGCCTGCGTCAGGTCAAGTTGCTCGCGTTGCCCGGTCAGCTTTAGGCTGGGGTGCCGGATATTCTCGATCAGTTTTTCGAGGTCGCTGTGTTGCGTGTCGAGATAGGTACCCTGGCATGCTCCGGGAAGAAAAGCGCTTCGCCAGTTGCGAGTGGATACGATTGGATACCCTCCGGGGCACATTGCCACAAAGGCGGGCAAGTTTTGATTCTGCGTACCCAGTCCATAGGTCACCCACGCTCCGAAACTGGGACGCGGTAGACGGCCATCACCACAGTTCATCAGCATGAGGGACGGCTCATGGTTGGGCACTTCGGCTTGCATCGATCGAATGATGGCCATATCGTCGATGAACTTGCTCGTCTGTTCAAACAACTCGCTAACGTACAACCCGGACTCCCCGCGCTGCCGGAAACGAAACGGAGATTTCATCAATCCACCGGTTAACCGCTCCGTGCGAAAATTGCCCTCGGGCATGGATTGACCGTGGTATTTTTCGAGTAGCGGTTTGTAATCAAATGTATCGACGTGCGATGGGCCCCCGTTCATGAATAGGTGGACCACCCGATCGGCTTTGGGAGCGAAATGGGCCGGACGCGCCGCCAATGATGAACGTGTGGCCAAATTCTCGGCAGCCGACGCGTCACGTAGTGCTTCATCGTGGGTCAAAGATGCCAAGCCTAACATCCCAATCCCCAGGCCGGATCGCTGCAGCAGGGATCGCCGATTCATGCGGATCTGCTGTCCGGCCGTTTGGCTCGTCAGGCAATCTGGGTGCGAACGATCATTCATGAGCATTAGTCAATAAATATAAACTCGTTGGTCATCAACAGGGCTTGTAGATACATCTGCCAGCGGTCAGTAACATCGCCCTGAAACCCCTTTTGCGAATCCCATGCCTTGCCCCCATCGTCGCTAATTACGATCGGCCATAGATGTTCATCGTGAACGATGTGGCCTTGAAAGTCCACAACGAGGTCGATGGTGTCACCTACCTGCACTTCAATTGGTCCGACCCGCGTCGTCTGCTCGGAATGGTGTACTTTCCATTCCCCTAAGATTCCCTGGCGACTACTTATCAACCGACCTCTAACGCCGTTACCTTCGGTTGGCACGTGCTGTAAAGTTCCCTGCAGGTTCACTTGTCCAGCGATCGGCGAGACCCAACGGCGAATGACAGCCCGATCGTCATGCGCGGCCGGGTGGCCTCCTTGGCGGTCCACGAAAACCCAACCCAATTTGGCGTCGGGCAAATGCGACCCACCTTGCCATCGACTGCCCGTCCAATGGGTGAGTCGGGAAAACAACTGAACTCTCTGCGAGTCTTCATTCACGTCGCCAAACCCGTACTGCCATGGCGAGTCATCCAATTCGGTTGTCTCGTCCAGCACGTATCGTCGCGCAATGGCCTCTTCACCCGGGGATGGTGATCGCCCCAACACCAAGGTGAAGGCAACGACCGCTCGCTCGCTGGGATCATCAATAAGGCACAGGTCGGGATGTGTGCTGAGTGCATCGGCACATCGAATGACAAACGGGTGGTTCATAAAAAACAGACCCTGCGGCGGCACGGTCGTCTCTTCGCGCTTCGGGCTACTGGCGGCGGGATCGGGATAGTCAAAGGAGCGGAGTAGATTGGGTAGGTCCATGCGATCGATGAACCCGTAAATGGATCGGCGAGGGGGCATCGTAGTGAACAGGTCAGTGGGGGGGCCGCCGCTCTTGTGGTCAAGCAGGTCGGACACACTGAGCATCGAGTCGCGCATTGCTTCGAAATCGAGGCGATGACGGCGAAAATGGGAAAGTAATTTGTTTTCAGGATCTCGGTCGGCCACCAGACTCGCAATTTTTATCGATGGCAAACTGGACTGGCGATAGGTGGCCGAACGCAATATTAGCCGATGCAGTTCTTTGACGGACCAACCACTCTCGATGAACCGAATCGACAACCAATCCAGCAATTCGGCGTGGCTCGGCAATTCACCTTGAATCCCAAAATTGCTAGGTGTTTCGACCAGCCCCCGCCCAAAATGGTGACGCCAAGTACGATTCACCATGACTCGAGCTGTCATGGGATTGTCACCAGAGACGATCTGTTGGGCAAGTTCCAGTCTCCCACTGCCGGAACGAAATGGCCGGCGTTGCTCGGTACTGAGGACTTCAAGGAACTGGCGTGGAACGGATTGGCCTTCGCGACTCGGATTCCCGCGAAGAAAAACTGCGGGTTGGTACAGCGGTTGAACATCTTGAAGCACCATCGCGCGTGGAGGCGCTGCTTTCTGTTTCGTACTGTACTGCTCAACTTCCTTAATCAACTTCTTGTATTCCGCTTGAGCTGGCCGATCGGGAAGCAAGTCAAGAAACCCCCAGCCGAGCGTGCGTGGAACGACGGCAGGAGAACGCGGTCCGTACAGCACCGTTCGCAACAGCTGGTCGTGCGTGTCGAATTCGGTCTGTGTCTGCCCGTGTTCGGATGGGGAATTCGTCAGCGACTTTTCCCACCGCTGTTCGGATTCGTCAAATACGGCCTGGTAGAGTTTCGCCACATCCGCCATCGACTTCGGGATAGCACCCTGGAACTGTTGTCGGATCAAGGGATGCATGGTCTTACCGGGTGTCGCTAATATGGCGGCGTGAACACCGGCTGCCCGCGCGGAGAATTCATCGGTCGGTATTTTCGAGAATTGGTGCCAGGCGTACCAAATTGGATCTTGATCCCGCAACGCCCGCTTGAGGTAAACTTCCCAGCGATGGATGATCGCTGGATTTAGCTTCCCCTTTTCCGTGAGTAACATGAAATTCTCAGTGGTCGGATGGTTGCGTTTTCCGTAGACCGCTAGCAGATATTCGCCCGCGCGACGACGTGTGGTTTTCATGATTGCTTGACGCTGCTCTTCAACAAAACCATCAAGCTTTTGCACGCGTTCGCTAAGGCCCTTGGAAAACTCGGTGTACTCACTGGACGTTGGCTCTGGTCCAATTAGCGGACCGAGTGTCGGCTCGGCGGAGCTGCGAAACACACCGTACAACGAGTAATAATCGGCTTGAGGGATCGGATCGAACTTGTGATCGTGGCAGCGAGCGCAGGTGACCGTCAAGCCCATCAGACCTCGCATGACTACATCGATGCGATCGTCAATCACGTCGTGTGCGTTGTTCGAAAACCTCGCTCCGACGGTCAGGAACCCCATGGCCGCCAACGCACGCCGATCTACCTTTAGATCCAATTGGTCGGCTGCAATCTGTTCGATCAGGAAACGGTCGTACGGCAAATCCTCGTTGAACGATCGCACAACGTAATCTCGATAGGTCCAGGCCCAGGGAAAATTCTTCTCCTCGAAAAAGACATATCCCTTGTTGTCCGCGTAGCGTGCCACGTCCAGCCAGTACCTGCCCCATCGTTCTCCATACCTGGGCGAAGCCAAGAGTCGGTCGATCAGCCGCTCATAGGCGGTCGGGCCATCGTCCGCCAAAAACGTTGTCATCTCTGCCAAGGTCGGTGGTAGGCCAAGCAAATCGAGCGTCACTCGACGCAATAAAATCAGCTTCGGCGCTGCGTCGGACGGCGACAGGCCCTCCTGTTCGAGTCGGGAAAGAATAAAGTGGTCGATCGGAGTTTGCACCCATGCGGAATGGGTCATCGGGACGTCGGTCGGCCGCAATGGCTGAAAGGCCCAATGGGATCCGGGGTCTGCCGTCTTGCCGTCACTGTCTCGCGGCCATGACGCGCCGGCCTTTATCCATCGACGAAGGATATCTATCTGTTCGGCACGCAGTGGTTGCTCTGGATCGGGAGGCATCTGCACGTCCCCATCGCCCGAGACCACCTGGAGAAGCAGGCTCTCACTCGGTCGGCCGGGTACGATCGCTGGCCCGCTTACTCCACCTCGCAGTACACTGCTGCTGCGATCCAATCGTAGACTCGACTCTTGCTTTTTCGGGCCGTGGCATTTCAGGCAGTGTTCTTCCAGCAGTGGCCTGACGGACATTTCGAAGAATCGATTTGGGTCAGCCTCGGTCCATGAAAGAGCGGGCGATGCCGTGTAGACAAGACAACACCAGAGGACGTGCAACGGCGCGCCGCGAAGGTACTTCCGGAATCGAGAAAACGTCGCGGCTTTTCCGCACATGGATCGCGGCTCTCCAGGGCACCTGGCGAAATAATGTTCTCCAGCACCTGATTGTAATGGAGCGAATCGCTCGCCGTTCGATGTTCGTGTGGAAAACTGATAATCGCCGCCGCCAACAGCCGTTCGTGAAATAAAAAAGCCCCGTGTTCGACGGGGCTCTTTCGCGTGTTCGTTTCGAATCCACAAAACTAGTCGAGGAATCCGACCAGTTCTTGGCTTCGGCTAGGTTGCTGCAATTTACGGACGGCTTTCGCTTCGATTTGCCGAATTCGTTCGCGGGTCACCTTGAATATGTGCCCCACTTCCTCCAGCGTGTAGCTGTAACCGTCTCCCAGTCCATATCGCAACTTGATAATTTCACGTTCGCGATAACTGAGAGTCTTTAGTACACGATTGATACGAGACCGGAGCATTTCTTGCGAAGCGCCCGAAGCGGGACTTTCGGCGCCGCCGTCGGGTAGAAGATCGCCAAAGTGGCTGTCTTCGCTGTTGCCAACCGGCCGGTCCAAGCTGATCGGATACCGGCTCATTGCCAACACCCGTCGAGCTTCGTCGACCGTCGTCTTGGCGCGACGCGCGGTTTCTTCGATCGTCGGCTCACGCCCCAATTCCTGGAGCAGTTGTCGTGAGACGTTTCGAACCCGGGACATGGTCTCGACCATATGTACCGGGATTCGGATGGTACGGCTTTGGTCGGCTACCGCCCGAGTGATCGCCTGGCGAATCCACCATGTCGCGTAAGTGCAGAACTTGAAGCCGCGACGGTACTCAAACTTGTCGACCGCACGCATCAGGCCAGCATTTCCCTCTTGGATAAGGTCGAGGAAACTCAGACCGCGATTACGATACTTCTTCGCAATGGATACGACCAATCGCAAGTTACCCTCGGACAGCTCGCGTTTTGCCTGTTGGTACTCGGAATAGACATGTTTAAGTATTCGCACTCGATTGCGCAGACTGACTGGAGTCTCCTGAATGGCAACCAAAATGTTGCGGAATTCGGACGTCACTGGAATCCGTTCAGCTGCCGGAGCACGAGCGGACTTCAATTCCTTCATTTTCAGTTGGAGACTGTCGACACGTCGGCTAAAGTCCTCCAATGGTCGCAACATCGACTCGATTCGCTGCGTCCGCAATCCAAGTTCTTCGACTAATCGGACCGCTCGACGGCGTCGACGAGCTAAGCGGATCCAAGCTTGCCGGCGATGAGCCTTTGGGTGAGATTTGGAAAGGGAAGTGCAATAATCCTTCCGATTACGCTTGAGCAGCACTTCCAACGAACGGAGGTTATGCGGCATTCGCCCTTCGATTTGCGGTTTTTCCAATCGATCAGTCACAGAGACTTGGACCGTGCGGTCAAAGGGTAACTCGCCTTGATGGACTCGTCGTAATACTTTGAAGGCGGACTGGATGACGTAGTCGCACTCCAACAGCTTTGTGCGAAATCGTCTTCGTGTCACTTCGATCTGTTTTGCGAGGCGGATTTCTTCCTTCCGCGTTAGCAATGGGATTTCACCCATTTGGGTCAAGTACATTCGAACAGGATCATCAGACCATGACTCGTTGTCGCTCGGTGGAACTTGAGGGCTGTCTTCAGCTTCACCTTCAGCGGTGAGCTTTTGAGCGCCTCCGTTTGTTGCGGAGTCATTGTCCACTTCCAACTCGTCTGCCGTACTAATCTTGGCAAACGTTTCTTCGTCTGTGGTATTCGTGTTGTGGTCGAAATCATCTAGAAGTGCGTCGTACAACTCTGTACTCCTACACCAAGTTCAGGGCGGGGACTTGGAGGCAACCGACACCAGGTGGCCTCACTATCATCGTATTGGAAGTCTAACACCGGATCGTTATTTGTCTGTTCGCTTCCCATATTTGGAAAGGGATTGTGATTACGTAGCTTGTGAACGCCCGTTAAGGATTGCCTCGACAGCAACCATTGTCGTTTGGTGACTGTCAACACATCCTCAGCCGAGCCATCGTTGTCACTACAGTAATCAATGAACTCTCCGTACATTACCCAGTCTCACTGACAATGGTCAGCGTCACTGAGCACCAAGAGGTTGAGAAACCCCCGACGGTAGTGGCGAGCGAAACACCTTAGAGTTGCACAACAGTTCGTGCGGCTGGAACCTGACGATCGTCTGACTGACCAAGTCTTGGGCAGTGAAACGATGAAAGGTTGGCCTGGCACGCCGTTGCAGGATGGGGCTTTCTCATTGACCCGTATTCGCTGGCGTTGTCGGTTGTTTGGACCCCCCGTGCGACATACGGACACCTTGTCGTCGCCAAAACTACCGGAGCGAAGTTGTTCCTTCACCTCCGATACCCGATTCAGACCCGTTGTCCTCCGTATCGCATCCGTGTCTTCCTTCCGCGTTGTTAAATTGTAACCACAGCGAGAGATGGGTCCAGTCTGTTTTTTGCATTCTACGCCAATCCGTGCAGAATCCTGTCCCAGCGGAATCCCCCAAAATGGGGAACATGACCGGCGAACACTCTGTTCAAGGACAGCATCCCGGGTTGCAATGGTCACTTTCCACGAAAGTGACGTAAGGGTGAAAAGTGATCTGCTTGCGGCATGTGGACGTTCTGCTAGCATACGAAGGTTTTTCCGCAATGAGGCAGTGATGCTCCCGGGAAGTGAGTTGTCATGAGTGCGAATTTGAAGGGGAAAGTCGCCGTTGTCACCGGCGCCAGTCGGGGAATTGGTCGTGCGGCCGCGATTGCGCTGGGGCGATGTGGTGCCTCGGTGGTTGTCAATTATCGCTCCCACCCCGACGAGGCGGCTGAAGTGGTTCAAGCGATCGAGGACCACGGTAGCGATGCGATTGCTGTTGCAGCTGATGTGGCTGATTTTGCTCAGGTACAGGGCCTGGTTCAGTCGGCGACGGATCGGTTCGGCCGATTGGACATTGCGGTTGCCAACGCGGCATACAGCGATCGAGAACCGTTCTATGAGGCTGATTTAGACGCATTTCGGCGGACGGTCGACGTCACGATGTGGGGGGCGTTTCACCTGATGCGCGCCGCTTCGAACCAGTTGATGAAACAAGGTGATCCCGGGGTCATCGTCTTGGTCAGCTCGCCACACGCGTTCATCCCGGCGCCTCTAGCGATGGCGTACAATATGTCCAAAGCCGCCATTGAACACATGGGAAAAACGGCTGCAATCGAACTGTCACCGTTTAGAATACGTTTAAACATCATCCAACCTGGATGGACGGACACTCCCGGTGAACGCAAGTTTGCCAGCGAAGAGACACTCGATAAAGCGGGAGCCCATATTCCACTTGGCCGACTGGGGACGGCGGAGGAGATGGCGGAAGGCATCCTCTTTCTTTGTGACCCGAAAAATGAATACATGACCGGTGCCACCCTGCTGATCGACGGTGGAATTAGCCTTCCATGGTGGGCGGCCCGCGGCTCTGCCGCTCCGTCTGCTTGACAGCTTCACCGCACACCTCCATTACAAACTGTTTGGGACATTATGAGTACATCTGGCTTCCGACTTCCCTGCCAGTGCGGGCAATTCGTCACTGTCACCAAACGACAGGCCGGTCAAGAGACCACTTGTCAAGCATGTGGTTCCTCGTTGGTCGTGCCTGGTTTGCTTGAACTTGGACGCTGCGAATCGGCCGATGTGGAGGAAAAGAAACCGGCAGCGGCCGAACGGAAAGGAACCGGGTGCATCTTCTCGACGTGCCTATTCATCGTCGGGATCAGCATCATCGTCGCCAGCGTGCTCTTCTACCTAAGCCATCTGTGGACGCCCAGAGACGAAGAGGGTACGCGGGTCACCATGGAGTCGATCGCCGATCATGCATTCCAACGAATCGATGAGTCCGACGACATAGGATTGCTGCAAATTTGGGACGAGTTTGACCGAGTTGGGTTAGGTGAACCCGAACCGCCTCAATTTGTGCTGGCCCTTCGAATCGGCCAACGACTCTGGAACGCCGCCGCGGCCACCGCCGGAATCGCCGTTCTGGCGTTCATCGTGGCGATTGGCATGCTCGTTAAGGATTTGAGTAGCCGTCGGGCCACGAAAAGCTAAACATCTGAATATCAAACAGGCGATACAGGTTTGTTCGCACTACGCATCCGGAGTGTACGGCAACCCAAAATAGTGGTGAATGAAGGCCATGCGATCCTCTTCGCAACGCACGTATTCGACTAACGCCAGCAATTTTCGTTGATCAGATTCGCGTTTCGCGTCCAATTGCTCGACGTCGCGAAGTGCCTCAGCGAGCGGCCCAACAACGGTCAGATTGTCTTCTTCGAGTGTTCCAATGACTGTCCCATGCCGTTCCATCATGGCCAACGCTGTCTCTAGCCGGTGGTCCTGCGGTCCCCGCACGTGCAATCGGCTTCGAAGCCATTCGTCGCCGAACGCTTGGACCTGTTCAGGTTCGTCGACTAGCAACTGATAGAGCGTCTGGTAGTAGTCGCGATCTGGATTACTCCAACGAATAAACTCCATCTGCGTCATCAGATCGGCTTGGTCGTACAAGAAGCGACACTCGGCGGGTTCTCCATCTCGTCCAGCTCGGCCAATTTCTTGATAATAGGCCTCCATCGATCCGGGACATTCGGCGTGTAGCACGAAGCGAATGTCCTCTTTGTCGATGCCCATTCCGAATGCGTTGGTCGCAAAGACCAGTCGCGATTGCCCCTTCATGAACCGATTCTGGATTTGCCGACGCTGCCCTCGATCCAAGTCACCGTGATAGCAGACGTGGGGTATCCCCAGCTCAATGGCAAGCCGGCTAAACTCCTCCAGTGTCTTGATCAACACGAAATAGACGATGCCACTTCCGCTCTTGTCGGCGAGCATTTTCCAAGCCTGTTCGATTGCTTGCAATTTGTTGTCGTCACCCCACGTCTCGACAACATCCAGTCGTAAGTTCGGCCGATTAATGCCTTCATGAAACCGAGTGACATCCTCTTCGGTCAGCCCCAATTGCCGAATAATGTCGCTCTGCACGGTCGGAGTGGCGGTGGCGGTCAAGGCGATCGTCGTGGGGTTGCCAATCCTCTCACGAATCTCTTGAACTCGCGTATAGTCGGGACGAAAATCATGCCCCCATTCGCTAATACAATGTGCCTCGTCGACCGCCAACAGTGTGATCTGTCGTTTCCCTAACGCCTCCACAAAGTCCTCTTTTCGAAACCGTTCTGGCGTCACATAGAGAAGGTCGTAATGGCCTTCGGCAATACCGCGATACCGCTGGATTCGCTGTTCGCGACTGAGTGACGAGTTCACGAAGGTCGCATCGATTTTCCGTCGACGAAGTGCGTCCACTTGGTCTTTCATCAACGCGATTAGAGGCGAGAGCACGAGCGTCAATGGCACACGATGGTTCGGGTGTCCAGTCGAATCTGAACGCTTTCTCAGCTCGCCGTTCACTAGGGCAGGAATTTGAAAACAGAGTGACTTTCCCATGCCGGTTGGCATGATGACCAGGGCATGTTTTTCTGCCAAGACCGTGCGGATGACGGTCTCTTGTTGGCCACGAAACCGTTCATACCCAAACCACTTCTGAAGTGCCGAGCGAATGACGGTATCCTCGTCTTCCGGCGTCTCCTGCATGCTTTCCTCGCGTTCTTGGTCTATGGAATATTGATCATCTTGTGAGTCTGCACACTCAACTTCCACTGCGGGTGGGCAAGACAATAGTCGATGGCCATTAGAGTGTGGGTGTCGCGGTACGGGCCATCCATCGGCTGAAGAAATCGATGCTCGAATTTGCCATCGGTGAATTGATCAGGCATTGCTTCAGTCTGTGGGTAAACGAGTTTCAACTCGTTGCCGGAGCGTTGAATACAGTCGGAACCTGCTTTCGGGCTGACGCATATCCAATCAATTCCGCTAAGAGCCGCGATGGTGCCGTTGGTTTCCACCGCAACTTCGAAACCTATTCGATGCAGCGCTTCCAACAATGGTTCGTCCAACTGCAACAGAGGCTCGCCGCCAGTGCAGACAACAAATCGTCGCGGCTGATTGGCAGGGAACTTGGAAGCGATGGCGGTCGATAGCGCTTCCGGGGTCTCAAACCGCCCGCCGCCAGGTCCGTCGGTGCCGACGAAATCCGTATCACAGAACGAGCAGATGGCGTCTTCTCGATCCTGTTCTCGGCCTGTCCAGAGATTGCAACCGGCGAAGCGGCAAAAGACCGCTGCGCGGCCAACCTGTGCGCCTTCGCCTTGGAGGGTGTAGTAGATTTCTTTGACTTGGTAGTTCATCGCACCGTCTCGGTAATCTGCTCAATTCAGTCCGGTAATGGAAAGACCATGCCTTGGCGGCTCGATTCTGTTGCTAACTACAATGTCGCAAGTCCACATCGTCTCGACGTATTAAAGCTCCACCAGTATTCTGCAAACTGGCGGCGATCTCTGCCAGGGTCAATCGGCACGACGGATGGACAAACATCGCGTCCAATTCTGCCAGTGGTATGGCGACGTGGTGACGGGTGAGAATATCGGGGTCCGGAATCTGGTGACCTAACACGGTAAGCACTCGGTTGCCGTAGAGGGAAAGATCGACGTCAATTGTGCGGGGAGCATTCTTGTTGTTCGGATCTCGTTCACGATCCAGTTGGTTCTCGACGTCTGCAATCCACTCCTGATAAACACCACTTGCTGAAACATCGGATTCCAGCATCACGGCTGCGTTGAGAAAGTCGTCTTGGTCGGGGAAGCCGACCGCAGGCGATTGCCAAACCGACGAGATGGCGAGCAGATTACCACGATTTGACAGCAATCTGACGGCTGCAGGGAGATTGCACGTCGCTGCAATGTTGGAACCAAGCGAAAGGAAGATCTTCGTCATTGATCGGATCACAGATCGTCACGGCTCCGTTGGATCGTTACACCTACGGACCGAGCAAATCGGATCGCACCGGGTTTTTCGACGGAGACGTCAACCGCTCGCACGCGACTGTCTTCGAAGCAAGTTGCGGCGATTTTTTCGGCCATCCGCTCCACAAGAAAGAACTTCGATGGCTCGACCACGGCGATAACACGTTTTGTTATTTCTCGATAGTTGACCGTCTTTGTCAAGTCGTCGGTCGCACCAGCTTCGCGCGTGTCGGTATGCAAAGTGATGTTGATCAGTACATCCTGTCGGTTCAGACGCTCGTCGTCGTTGACGCCAATAATGGTGCGTAGCGAAAGATCGCGTATGTGTATCTTGTCGGTCATTCGCGTCCCCGTTGAATCGCTAATTCCTCACCGCCCGTCAATCGCAGTGTCTCGCCCGTTACAAAGGGTGTATTGAGCAGGTAGTCGACAGCGGAAACGACTGCCGTGATACCACCCGCACGACGCAGTGGATTGCGAGATTCTATGTCGAGCTCTTCGTCCGCTCCAGTCTCTGCTGGCAAAATTGCCCCTAACGCGATCGCGTTCACGCGAATTCTAGGCGCCAATTCCAACGCTAGCATTTCCGTCAGTGCGATTAATCCAGCCTTCGAAAGCGTATAACTCAGATGACCAGGGATCGGCCGAAGACCTCGCCAGTCCGCAATGTTGATGATTTGGCCGGAGGAAGCCGCACTGGCAAACTGCCGACAGAGTAATGTGGGCGCCTTGAGGTTGACCGCAATCGTTTCATCGAATGATGGCCCATCCACTTCGTGTAACGATTGGGCCGTGAAGATGGCAGCGTTGTTGATGAGAATTTGCGGCGCGCCCAACGTGGTACACGCCGAGAAAATCTGCTGAACCGCCTCGGTCGACTGCGCGAGGTCGGCCTTGACCGTTACCACCTGACCTCCACGATCTCGCAGCGAACTAGCGACCTGTTCTGCCGAGTCGTCCGACCGAAAATAGTGAAGGCAGACCGGATGTCCCACCCCGGAAAGATACTCCACCAGGGCGCGGCCGATGCGTCGCCCAGCTCCTGTGACTATGACCGCGCCTTTCGCCGTCGGCTTGCTTTGGTGTGAATTCACCAATCTATCTTCCCGGTCGCCTAATATCGAGGATTACCGATCAAGTGCTTGAGCGCCTTTATCACGAGTAAAGCTAGTGTGAATGGGCTAGCTAGCGAGGAATTTTTGGCCGGAATTCTTCGGAAAAAAAGAGCCCGCGTTGATCGGGGTAGGAAGTCAACACGGGCGGCTAGACGAGCAGGGGCAGATAACCCGCCAGCAAACCCCGAGTGTAACAGTGGATTCGCATTTTCACTAGGCTCAAAAGAACTTTCTCATCGCCAACTGGGGGTGTCGCAACTTGTTGTCGCCACCCACCAGAGGTATGCAATGGATCGGAATCGGTTGTTTTGTTCGATCGTAGCGATTAAGAGAATTTTGACGGCAAGACGGTCGATTTCGAAGAGGTGGGAGTCTATTCCTTTTTTCGAGATGACGAAATGATTACGTGGTTGTTTCAGCATTGCCGGCATGTCTACCGTTTTGTCACGAACAACGACTCTCCGAAGCAAATGGCGGTGGCCGTGGCGTTTGGCGTGTTGTTGGGGCTGGTACCGAAGGGGAACCTGCTTGCGGTCGGGATTTCCGGATGTTTCCTTGCTGTTCAAGCAAACCTGGCGACCGGGATGTTGGTCGCGTTAGCGTTTTCGTTTGTGGCCTACTCGATCGATGGCGTCTTTGACAACGTCGGACATTACGTGCTCACCGCGCCGGTGATGCAAGATTCTCTTGTCACGATCTATCAACTTCCGTTTGCTCCGTGGACCGCTTTCAACAACACGGTTGTATGCGGGAGTCTCTTGATCGGCTTGATTGCCTTTTATCCAACCTACCGATTGACCCTGCCGGTGTTTACGCGATGGCGTCGCGGTCGCACAACACCAGAGACGGCCGGATCAAGATCCGACAAAACGCGGAAGTCCGCTGAGGAGACAAAATCGAAGACAACTCCGCAGCCGACGCAGACAGCTGGGGAGACGCCATCGGAAATCATCACAAAGCCCGCGCTGTCGACAACGCCCGAGTTGACACCCGAGACAAATTCAAAGAACGCGTCAGAGTCGGCCGTACCGGCAACTTGCGCGATGCCTCCGATCGCGATCCCGTCAATGTCTGAGGCAACTCCCAAGGAAACGCAACCGACGACTACGGGACCATCTCCCGAGACACCGCCTCGGGAGCCAATGCTGCAGTCACCGCCTCAGCCATCGACCAAACTTAATCTGCTAGACGGACCGGTCGATTCCACCGACGAAGTCGCGGCGCCGCCTCCAGCTAAGCTGTCGACCACAAAGCAAAGTGAACCGCCAGGCCTATCGATCCAGTTGCCGGCCGAGGGGGGCACGGTCGAAAGCGCACCGGAAAACGCAAAGGTCCGCGAGTCGTTGCGGCGCCGTCGATTTTTACAGTTCGTGGCCGACGTCGAGTCCCTTTCAAGACGGAGAGTGGCATGAGACGTATGATTCGCTGGTCTTACGTGATTCCTCGCCTAGGCGCCGTCATCGCAATTCTCGTGTCGATGGCGGTGCTCGCTCCACGGATCGCCAAGTGGACTACGGTGCGCGTTGGGCAGGCGGCCATTGGCGCCAAGGTGGATTTGGGAGATTTGCGTTTGTCGTTGGTGAGTGGTCGTCTTGATATCGTCGACGCGGAATTTGCAGACCCAAGGAAGCCGCTGCAAAACCTAGTGGAGTTCGATCGGGCCGTATTGAAGGTGGACACAACGGCGCTAACGCACAAGCGGTTGATCATTGAATCGGGGGTCATCGAGGGTATTCGCTTCGGTGGTTCCCGTAGTTCATCCGGTGCCTTGCCGGATCTGCCAGAAAAAGTGGTCGACCAACAGAGTCGCGAACGGGCGAAGAAGTGGTTGGAGCAGCTTGCCGTGCTTCTCGGCGATCAAGTGCTCGATGAATTTGAAAGTGTACGAATCACACGTGATTTGGCTTGCCAATGGCCACGGGAGTACCAGGCTTGGGAGCAGCGCGCCGAGGTGTTTGGACAACGCATCGAGAAACTGAAACAACTGATTCACCTGACGCGGAACAATCCCCTTCGGCACTTGGTGGAATTGCAACAGATTGCTGTTGAAACTGGAAACATGGCCAAAGAGATCGAGTTGGCCAAGCGAGATATCAGCAAACTCAATAGCCGTCTTAGATCCGACAAGCTCCGTGTGACGGATGCTGTTCGCCGCGATCGGGCCCAGGTCGATCAATCGCTGCAATTGGCGTCGCTTGACGCTGGTGCGATCAGTCAGCATTTCCTTGGTGACGAGTACGCCCATTATGTAATGGAGGCCGTTCGCTGGGCTGCCTGGTCGAAGACGTACATCGATATGATCGGAAACCCACCGGAACCCACACGCAGACGAGGACAGAACATACTATTTCAAGGCATCCAAGCCCAACCCACATTCGTGGTGAAGCGGCTGGGGCTGACTGGCATCTCGCAGATTCAAGGTGCTCCACTTCAATTCACCGGAACTCTGACGGATTTGACGTCGTCACCTCAGCATCATGATCGACCCACCATTCTAAAGATGAACATCGACGAGCAGAATCATCCTACCGAGCTCCAGTTCATTTGTGATCGGCGAACGGACCATCCGATTCAGGAACTGACGGTCAATTCGACGATGCCTCAACAGGGCAGGTCATTGGGAGACCGCGACTCGTTGGCGCTTCGCTACTCGGCCGGAGCAAGCGAGACCTGGCTACAAGTCCGATTCGAGAACGGTGAAATGGACGGTAAGTGGACCATCAAACAAGAGAAGATACAGTTGCAACCGCTAGTCGCGGAAAAACTGGGTGGCGAACGACTTGCCGGTCCGCTGGCGGAAGGACTCTCTGAGATCAACCAGCTTCATGTTTCCATTGCGTTTAGCGGGCCTATCAGCAAGCCGAAGATTGACTTCCAGTCCGATCTCGGCCAGCAACTGGCTGTCGGGCTCAATCGGGCCGTTCAAAATGAATTGAGCCGACAACGGGAACGACTGCTGCAGAAAGCCCGTTCGGTCGTCGCCGATGAACTTTCCCAACTGGAGGAAATGGTCAACCGAAGACAGCACCAGCTGTTGGAAAGGTACACGGCCCAAACGAATCTGTTGCGTGATTTGGCTGGTTTCAGCACTAGTTATCAAGTGAAGTCAGCGAAGTTCCTTGAAGATGAGGCGCGACAACAGTTGCAAAAGTTCGGAATTCGCGGACTTCGTCGATAGTTGAAGAGGTCGGCCCGGCAGGCTGTTGGCGTCATCTGCATTCGTCACGAAGGCCACTTGACCATGTCGGCGGTAATGGGGCGGGACGTGCTTGAGTGTGCCCTGGGAAGCGAGAACTTCCTTGAGCACTCGCGTTTCAAGTTCCCGCGTTTCTTTCTTTCGCCGCACGTTCGCGCGGACCGCGGATGGGCAGTTCTGTCACGAATACGGCGGTAAACCCTGCACCGCAGCCTGAGCAAGTTCATTCCTCGGCTTGCTCACCCTTTTCGGGTGAACGCAGGGGTAACTGCAGTCCGCAAACGACGCAGTTACTGAGCAAATTGGATATAGAAGAAGAATCAGTCTCTAGCACGGGTAGCACGATTCTCAGGAAGACGTTTTCGTCTGATTTTCTCGCTGTGTTGTCGAACCATCACTGAGATCGGCCATGCGAGCCACGATTCTCGGATACAATCATCGTGATCAAGGCGATCCGTCTTCTCGGGTCGCCACATCCATCGCTACTGGCACAATTGATACGCATGAACGTCCGGGAATCCTCACGACCTCGACGTCGATGCCGAACGCGGCGGAGAGCGGTGCACTCTGTAGCACCTCCGCTGCGACCCCGCACCTCAGCAACCCGCCACCGCTGAGAAGCGCAAAACGATCGGCGAAACTGGCTGCCAGGTTCAGGTCGTGGATCGTCATGACGACGGTCATGTTCTTGTCTTTCGCCGTGCGACGAACATCCTCCAAAAGGCGAATTTGATGCCGCAGATCCAATTGGGACGTCGGTTCATCGAGCAGCAAAACACTCGGAGACTGGGCGAGGGTGCGGGCTAGGACCACTCTTCTCCATTCGCCGCCAGACAACTCAGTAATTCGCCGATCGGCCAGATCAGCGAGCCCGCAGCGGTCCATCGCCAACTCAACAGCGTTGATATCTTCGCTGGTCCAGGGAAGTAGCAGTCCGCGGTGAGGCGCTCGTCCGAGCATCACGGACTCCTGCACGGTCAACGGCCAATCGGCGACCTCGGACTGGGGCATGAGGGCAACACGACGGGCAAAGTCACGGGGACTCTCGCTCCAAACATCTTTCTCGTCCAGTAGGACTTTTCCCTGTTGCGGCCGCAGCAATCTGGCCATCGAACGCATCAGTGTTGTTTTTCCACTGCCATTGGGGCCGATGATCGCCAGGATCTGGCCTGGCAATGCGTGAAGTGTCAGTTGGTCAAGGACCTTCCGATTCTTGTAGCCACAACGGAGATTGTCGGTGCTGAGTTTCATGATGTCAGCCGTCGGCGCAAGAGGAAAAGAAAGAACGGAGCGCCCAACAGGGCGGTGATCACGCCCACCGGAAGCTCGGCCGGCGCGACGACCGTCCGCGCCAAATCATCGGAAAGGACCAACAATGTGGCACCGGCCAATGCACCGGCCGGCAGTGACAACCCGTGTCGGGCTGTGCCAGCACAAAGGCGACCGATGTGGGGTGCGATGAGACCGACAAAGCCAATGATACCTCCCCCGGCAACTGCCGCCGCCGTTGCCAGGCTGGCAAAAAACACCACACCTCCGCGAACCTTGCGAATGTCGTGACCCAACGAACTCGCCGTCTCGTCACCAAAGACCAACGCGTCCAAGGATCGCGACATCAAAAACAGACCACCAATGCCGACCAAGACGAGCGGCCAGGCTCCGTGGACGTCCTTCCACCCACGGCTCGACAAACTCCCCATCAGCCAACCAAAAATCATGCTCAGCTGCTGTTCGTTAACAAACATGATCAGCGAAACGACCGCGCCCAGGAAACTGCTGACAGCGACTCCAGCCAGCAACAGGGACACAGTGGGAACCTGTGTTCCGATTCGGGCTAGCAGAAAGACGACCCACACTGTGACTAGGCTACCGATCAAAGCGCAGAGGGTCGTCGCATCAACCGCCAGGAAACGAAAATTCCACTGCATGACGATTGCAATCGTGGCACCCAGAGCCGCTCCACTGGAAGCTCCAATGACAAATGGATCGGCGAGTGGATTGCGGAACAGTCCTTGGTACCCCGCGCCCGCAGCCCCAAGCGCCGCACCCAAACAGGCTGCCAACACGACGCGAGGAATGCGAATTTCCCAGAGGATGATCCGTGCGGTTTCGCTGTCGCCGCTCCACAGAGGTTGCCAACCGTCCGGGCCGATACAAGCACTGAAACCAAGCGCCACACCCAAGCTGATGACCAAAAGAGTAAGTCGAACGTACGAATTCATGGAGCCTCTTGTGACGAGGGTGGATCGGAGAATCTCTCCGGGTGTATTGACTTGGCAATGATGTCCAATCCAGCGACGATGCGCGGCCCGGTTCGCGAGACCTGATCTTCGTCTACAGAGAAGACGCGGCGTTGCTTGATGGCGTCTATCAGCTGCCATCCGTCGCGCTGCATGACGTTGGTAATCACTGCCGGTCGATTCGGCACCAAGATGATCTGCGGGTTCCTCCGTACCAACTCCTCCATGTTCACATACGGATAGGCCTCTTTTGTGTCGGCAAAAATGTTACGACCACCTGCTATCTCGATCAGCTGTCCGAGAAATGACTCCGGGCCGGCTGCCATGAGCGGCTTGTTAGAGACTTCGTAGTAGACGGTCGGGCGGTCGACGCCCTCTAGACGTTGCTTCATCGCGTCGATCTTCAATTCGAGATCGGTCGCGATTTTGTCAGCGTTGGCCTCGCAGCCCACCGCCTTTCCTATACGGCGGATCGACTTCATGATGTCTGGCAGCGAATTGGGTTCCACGGCAAGAGTGGCAATGCCTAAATCGTCGAGTTGCTCGATGATGCCCACCTGCAGCGAGCCGGCGGAAATCACCAAATCCGGTTGCAGGTCTATGATTCGTTCGATACTGAGACTCTCGGTCATGTAACCACCGACTCGCGGCAGGTCGTTCACTTCCGGTGGATAGTCAGCCAACGTCGTGACGCCGACGACTTTGTCTCCAGCCCCAATGGCGAAAAGTGTCTCGGTCGCCGCCGGAGAGAGTGAAACGACGCGCTCCACATGGCGTGGCAGAGTCACTTCGCGATCTAAATCGTCGATGACAACCTCACGACCGTTCGTCGCTTCCTCGGATCGTGGTACCGGTGCAGGATCCGGCCGACAAGCGAATGTCGAGATCAAAATCAGCATGAAGACCAATGGCAAAAACCACTTTCGCAACATCGCGTTGTAGTCGCCCTTTCCAGATGGAGGTTTCAACATTTCTTTCTTGGCACTGCCGTATTGTCGTTGACTCTATTGTTTTCGTACAGCACCCCTGGTCATGCTGGTTGGCACAACCACAGCGCACGGAATTTCCACAGGTTTCGGGTCACGTTGTGATTATCGTCGCCTTGCAGAAGCGGCGTTCGCAGTATAGCGTGGTGGACGACG
>DUDC01000171.1:3115-3579 GCA_012959465.1 Planctomycetaceae bacterium | reverse complement strand
TACCGATACAACTCTTCAGCAGCATCACCGGCGCGTCGGTGACATGCCCCACGTGATGCCCGATGCCGATCTCGGGACCGATGGCTTTGCCCTTGATCGTCATCCACTCGTTGTTGAAAAGCCTCATGCCGCCAGTCCCACTCCCCATGACCCGCACGTTGCGGACATCTTTGCGCTCGGTCCAATCGCCCGCGTCGTCGACCAGGTAGGGGTATAATCCCTTCTCCTTCGCCGCTTGCGTCAACGAACCGTTTGAATTCCCTTTCGCCGGATTGATCTTGCCGAAACCCAGCATGTTGGACTGGCCCAACAGGATATAGACCTGCACGGGTTTGCTTAAATCTGCGGGTTTGCCGTCAGGATCGGGCAATAGGTTGGGCCGGCTTGCCACGTCGAAACCTTTAGGCGTAGACGGGTCGGCCGTGGATGTAGTGAGCGCACAGAGGAACGCAAGCGCCGACCAA
>DUDC01000171.1:0-3092 GCA_012959465.1 Planctomycetaceae bacterium | reverse complement strand
GGTGTATTGTTCGTGTCATGGTTTCTTTTCGAGGTTTCAGCGCTTGGCTGCCCGCGGCTTGAGGAACAATGCGTCCGCTTTCTCCTCGGCGTGTGTACAATTCCGGATGAGCGAGACACAAACCGTCAAATGGCTGGTCGGCGAAGTCTTCAGGATGGTTGAGTAGTTTTTTCATGAGCTATTTCGATTGGGGATTGAGTTGGCCGGTCTTCAGCGATTCCCACTTCTTCTGGAACGAGGGACGGTCGAAGACTTCGGGGTTCACGACGCTTTTGGGATGATTTCCGTTCGCCAGATCGATCAGGCTCTGAGAGGCCATTGCACCGATGTCGCGGAACAGTTCGCGGGTCCACGCGATGTTGTGACTCGCGAGTATCACGTTCTTAAGCTGCGCAAATCGATGTGGTTTGATGATGGGCTCGTCGACAAAACAATCCAACGCTGCGCCGGCAATTTTGTCGGCGGATAGCGCCTCGAAAAGGGCGTCTTCGTTGATGATCCCACCGCGGGCCGTGTTAAGGATAAATGCGTCGGGTTTCATCAATTCCAACTCGGAGGCGGAGATGAGGTTCACGGTATGTTCGTTGAACGGGCAGTGCACAGTGACGAAGTCGGATTGCTCCATCAGCTTGGGCAAGGTAGAAGGCTCGCCACCGTTTTTGGTGATGGTGTCAGAATCGAGGCCGGGGTCGTAGACTAGTGGCATGTTCATCCCGAAGCCGCTCAGCATCTCGAGAACAGTTCTGCCAATGCCACCAAACCCAATGATGCCTACGGTCTTGCCGTGTAAGCTGCTACCCATGATGCTACCACGCTCATCCCATCGGGCTTCGCGCAAAAGACGGTCCTTGGTTCTCATCTGATAGGACAAGGCGAACATCCATCCGACAGTCGCCTCCGCCACCGGGCGATCGACCGCACCGATGGTAATGCAGAGGACGACGTCGTTCTCCGTGCAGGCTGCGACGTCGACACTGTCATAGCCGACGCCAAACCGGCTGATGGCAAGCAGCTGTTGGCTTTGCTCGAGGGAGCGTTTGGTGACACGTGGCGCGAGCACAACGACGCCGTTCAGGCCCGCGAGTTGCTCCGACGCGATCTCATCGTGATGCTCGTCGAAGGTTGTCAATTCAACCCCCGGTTCGCGTTTCAATTGTCCGAGATCGAAATCTGGGTAGACAGGTTTGCCGTCTTTGTTGAAATCGCCGGTGAGGCCAATGCTGAAAGTTGAGTTTGCTGGTTTGTCGTTCATTAAGATTCCTTGGATTCGCTCGTTACCGGCTCGACCGGATGGCTGCGCCACCAGTTGGCAAGGGTTGAGCCAATGATATTCATGACGGGGCCGAAGACGATGGGCACGAGGCCCAGCGTGGCGATTTTCCCGAGCGACTTGGCGAGGCCGGCCGCCATACCGGAATTTTGCAAACCGACTTCGAGTGCAATGGTTCTGCAGGTGAGTTCGTCTCTTTTCAGCGCCTTGCACACGAAGTAGCCCAGCGAGAATCCCGCTGTGCTGTGGATGATGCAGGCGAGGATCAAGAGTAGGCCTATCTGCAAGAGCTTGTCGTGTCCGACCGCGACCGTCAGCACGGTCATGATCAGGATGCCGATCATCGAAACCACCGGCATGACCCGGTCTAGCCACTTGAGCCGATGGTAGAGGAGATGATGAAAAATCAGACCGGCCAAGACCGGAAGGAGCACGATTTTGGTCATACTCCACATCATCGCCGGGACGTCGATCTCCACCATTTCGCCCGCGAGCGCTTTCATCAGCAAGGGCGTCAGAAGCGGGGCGAGCAGTGTGGAGAATGCGGTCATGGTGACTGACATCGCGACATTAGCCTTCGCGATAAACGCCATCACGTTTGAGGCCAGTCCGCTCGGCGAGGAACCCACCAACACGAGCCCGGCGGCGATGCCAACCGGCAAGTCAAAGGCGTGCGCGAGGCTGAACCCAACCAACGGCATGATCGTGAACTGGCAGGCTAGCCCGATCAGGACACCGCCCGGCATTTTGAAGACTCGGGCGAAATCCGCCACGCTCAGGGTCGTGCCCATCGCGAACATGATGATCTGCAAAACCGGGATGAAGAGGACGGTCAACTCGCGATCTCCCAACCCGAAGAACCACGATGGGAAGTTGATGAACGACCCGTGAAAGGCCATCCCCACGACAACGCCGGTGGCGATCCAGATCGTGAAGTTCAACTGGCGCAGCAGGCCTTGCCCCATCGAAGCCGCCAGCGCGAGACCAACGGAGCAACCCGTCAGAAGGTGAGGCGCACCCGCCGTCTTGCCGATGGCCAACACGATCACAAAGACGATCGCGAACATGGCGCTCAGTCCGAGGAGCGATTTGCTGAGCCATTTTGGATAGGCGTTCATCGTTCGATCATTCACGCACGAAGCCCGGAGCGATGACGATCCGCTCCGGCATGGGGCCGGCGTAGACCCAGATCATGTCCATCCGGTGTTCCGACTCATTGATGAAATAGTGAACGCGTCCACGCGGAACCATGGCGGTGGCGTAGTCGTTCAGCGAGTACTGCCGACCTTCGACCAGACAGTTTGTATCGCCGCGAATGATGCAGATCGATTCGTCGAAATCGTGCAGGTGGTCCGGCAGGCGGCCACCCGGGTCAAAGCGCGCGAAACCACCGCTCATTTCGATGCCCGGCATCAAGGAGGCGTTGAAGTAGTCAATAAACTCAGCTCCGGGGCCGACGCCCTGTAATCGGTCGGCGCTGGTGAATCGGGTGACCCGCTCGAATCCGGGAGCGCCAGTCGAGTCCAACGGCATCTCAATCCGGTCGAATGATCGCGGGACCGGCTCATGTTCGGGGACGCTCATAGCCAGCGCGGTATGCATACGCACCGGTTTGCGGGTGTCGGGATTGCGACTTTGATGCGGTAACCAGCGCGGGATCGTGATGTTGTCCAGCGGGCCCAAGCGATAAGTCCGCCCTTCGACAGCAATCTCGGCTTCGCCCTCGAGGACCGTGATCGATTCGGCACAGGCATGCGTGTGGTAGTTGAGCATCGTTTCGGGCTGCATGGTCACAATACCGGTCGTCAGGCCGCGCGCCGTG
>DUDC01000170.1:1031-3580 GCA_012959465.1 Planctomycetaceae bacterium | reverse complement strand
GAGAACCTTGCCCTGGCTGCTCAGACCGGGGTGACCGATATCACGATTCGCTACCAGGGCTCGCAGCTGGCGCGGTCGTTTGATGGGACAGTGGCCGGTATTGGAATCAATGGCGTGACGAAGGAACGTCCAGCGCATTTGCTCGTCGACCCGCTTGTTGGCGTCTGTTTTTCCCTATGCCTTTGCGATCTTCCGGAGAGCGTCGTCTCCTTCCACGTACTCTTCAATGAATCCACACTTTGTGCAGATATAACGCGTGACTGGCACCCAAGAGAGCATGCCGGTGGGAACACCGATCTTCGATTGATTCTCGCCGGAAATCCTCTTGATTGCCTCACACTCACACTTCGGGCACCGACCTGTCGAGGTCTCCAGATGTGTTTTTGTCGGCTCTTTTGAAGAAAACATCTATGTGAGCCTCACTCCCTAAAAGCACGGCCAGCTCTCCTTGAGACAACACTCCGTTTTTATCCTGATCAGACGAGTTGAACCATTCTTCAGGCGTTTTTCTGGACATCTTCCACCATTTCACTTTTGCCAAGAGTGAAGGCAGTTCTTGTAGATTTAGAGAACCGGAGTGATCCTGGTCAGACTTATGGAATGCAACCGGCCCATGCTTAAGTGAAGAGAAAAGCGTTTTCGACATTTCCACATAAGACACTTCCCCGCTTTGATTCAGATCGGCTATTTTAAGAAGCTCTACTGGAGTCATTTTGACCATCTCTGGCGTCGGCTCTATTCTGTCCTCAGCCACAGGTGGCGTCACCAATATGGATTTAATGACTTCCTTATTGACTTCTGCTCTGACCGCAAACCTGGCTTTGATCTCTTTCTTCTCTTTGTCAAAGCCAACGTAAGTAATTGTGCTCTTCTCACCGATAGCGAGCGTTCTTTTGTACTTATCTCGCGTGATAACGACTATATGATCATCATGAGCTTCCTCAATAATGCCAACAACCATGGGACTTTCGGCTCCCTTGCTCCTGTTGTCAGCGGATACGGTCTGTGCATTTAAGCAAATAAGGCATATAAGCGAGGAGCAGAGAATCGTTCCGAATGTGTTGGTCATTTGATTCATTGTTGAAATCTCCTGGTAACCCAACGCGTGAGCGAGGGTTTGTTTTGTGTTAACTGGGCTCGGTCCCTCGCTCACGCGTCGGGTTGCCTTTTCACTTCACTTCGTCCGGAACGATTTGCTCTGAACGAGGGAGTGAACGAACTCGCTGACGGCGAACTCTTTGCTCCCCGCTGAACTGACGATTTTGTTTGCCAGATCTTCATCGGTGAAACCGAAAGCACGGCCTAATGCGTACTCGATCAGGTGTTCGGTGAGTCCTCGTGCGAAGTCTTCTTCGCGTTCTGCGATGAGGTCGCGCAGCTCGTGGTAGTTGCCAAAGGTCGGCCCCTTGTGAAACGCACCGGACGCGTCGATCTCCCAGGTCTTCCCCTTCCTCCCCTTGCCTCCGGCATGGTCCGTGGTGCGCCACTTGCCAGCGGCGTTGAAGTTCTCCAGCCCGAAACCGATCGGATCGATCTTGCGGTGACAACTGGCGCACTGAGCCTCTTCCTGGTGGGCGAGCAGGCGTTCGCGCGTGGTGAGCACCTGGTCATCCAGCCGGGAGATTTGCGGGACGTTCGGCGGTGCTGGCGGTGGTGGATCGTTCAAGAGGTGGCGCAATGCCCAAGCACCACGTTCGACCGGGCTGCTGGCGATGCCGTCGCTGCCCATGGCGTGGATGGCGGCCATGCCGAGTAATCCGCCTCGAGGCGAGTCGGCGCGCAGTTTGATTTTGCGGAACTCGTCGCCCGTGACACCTTCGATGCCGTAGTAGGTGGCGAGCAGGCCGTTGACAAAAATGTAGTCGCTCTTCAGGAGCTTGCCGATGCGACCGCCTTTCGAATCGCGAAGCAGGTGGGCGAACGACTGATAGACCTCTTCGCGCGTGGCGGCCCTGGTGCTTTCATCAAAATCCCGGTGGAGGTTGACATCGAACTGGAAGAAATCGAGTCGCTCCATATCCAGCCATTGATGGACAAAGCCGGCCACAAATGCATCCGAGCGCGGATCAGCAATCAGTCGATCAGCCTGCTGCCGAAGCGTTTCTGGAAGATGCAGCGTGTTCTGTTCTGCGAGCTGGAGCAGTTCTGCATCCGGCGGTCCGCTCCAGAGGAAGTAGGAAAGCCGCACGGCGAGTTCGCGATCATTGAGCTGACGTCGTTGGGCTTCGTCGCCAGGTTCGTAGAGATAGAGGAATCCAGGCGAAGCAAGAATCACGCTGAGCGGCGTGCGAATCGCCGCGTCAAAAGAATCTCCCGCGGAACGTCTGGTCTGAAAGAGACTGACGAGGCGATCGATGAAATCGGCTTCCGGCGACACATCTCGAAACGCTCGTCGCGCAAACTGCTCAAGTATCTTTCGTGCTCGTGGTGTTTCCTCAAGGTTTGAATCATTGCGGGCCAACGTCTCGGTGAGCGCAGTTTGATCCGACGCTCTATCGAATGGACCTTGGGGGCCTTCGAGTTCCACCCAGTCGATCCAGATGGCGGGC
>DUDC01000170.1:0-894 GCA_012959465.1 Planctomycetaceae bacterium | reverse complement strand
TCTCCTGCACCGCGAACTCGCGAGGCGTTTTAGAGGTAACCTCAAGTGGGATTTCGATCGTTTCCGGGTTCTCGATGGTTCCGGTGACTTGATGGCTGCTGATGGCCCGGCCTTCGAGTCCCCAGTTTCTGGAAGCGATTTGGCGCTGAGGATGCCCCACCTGGATGAAACGTCGCGAAGCTGGCGTCCCTTTTACTGCACCGACACGCACGCGCATTACATAGCTGCCGGGCGGCAGTTTCTTTTTCTTCGGGGAAACAATGACGCGACCGGTGCCGTGAGCAAGCTTCAAGTAGGTGCCGCGGTCGCGATGTGGCAGGCTGGCGTAGTGCTTGTGATAGGCCAGGTTTTTCCGGTCTCCCTCGGGATGCCAGCTGGCCGCCTTTTTCGCGTCGCCGACGATCCCAAAGTCCCTGGGGTGGGGCGTGCCCTCGAGGCGGTCGGCATAGGTGTAGAAGCGGACCGGATGATCGATCAGGCGATCCGTCTTGCGAATCTCGGCGATCTTCGCCTGGTTCTCCGGTGTTGCCGCCGCCTTGTCGACGGCCTTCTGCCAGCGGGTAAAACGAGCGTAACCGTCCTCGATTTGTGCGACCTGTTTTTCATTGTCCGGATTGATCGTCTTTTCGGGCTCGACGCGTACGATCCTGGATTCCGTCACTGCCGCATCAGTGATGGGACCTTCCAGTTCGATCCAATCGACCCAGATGGCGGGCGGGGTGCCGTAGCCGTTCTCGCGTTTGTAGGCGTAGAATTCTCTGCTGAGGGCCTTCTGGTTGCCCTCGGGTCGGCGTTCCTGGATGCCGAACTCGCGCGGCGTCTTCGAGCCAATTACGAGTGTGGTCTCGATGATCTCCGGGTTGTCTTCCGTGCCTGTGACCTGGAGGCTGGCAA
>DUDC01000169.1 GCA_012959465.1 Planctomycetaceae bacterium | reverse complement strand
GATACTCGCCTGTTCGGCGGAAGCAGCTGCGATTAGAATCGTGGCTGGCCGGTAGAGCGAACGCTATCCTTGCCGCTTGGTGACGTCTGCTTGAGGACGCCCTCCCCCGTTGATACGGAACGACACAAACCACTTGCTTGAAACATGTTGCGATATTGGACTGCCGGCGAATCTCACGGTAAGACCCTACTGGCGGTCGTCGATGGTTTCCCCGCCGGACTGGAACTACAGACTGCACCCATTGACCGGGACCTGAAACTGCGACAAGGCGGGTATGGGCGCGGTGGTCGCCAGCGAATTGAGACGGATCGAGTCGAAATTCTCTCTGGGATCTGGAAAGACAAGTCACTCGGCAGCCCTATCGCGCTACAAGTCATCAATCGCGACTACAAACTTGAACGGCTCGAGGACCTCCAGCGACCTCGTCCAGGTCATGGTGACCTCACGGGTTCCATCAAGTTCCTCGGCCCCATTCGCTCTGTCCTGGAACGTGCGAGCGCGCGTGAAACAGCAGTTCGAGTCGCGGCTGGATCACTTGCCAAACAACTGTTGGCTGCATTCGACATCCAGGCTGTCGGTTATGTAATTGAACTGGGAGGAGTGGCAATCCCACCGGTTCCCGGCACGGCCTTGGAACATCGGGAGCTTCGTGACAACAGCGCAATCTATTCTCTCGATGCGTCACGCGATGACGAAATCAAGGCACTGATCGATGAGGTGGGGAAAGAGGGTGACACGCTAGGAGGGATTGTCGAGGTACGCGTTGAGGGACTCCCGTTTGGGCTGGGCACCCACGCGCAATGGGACCGCAAATTGGATGGGCGTCTTGCTCAGGCCGTAATGGCTGTTCAAGCAATCAAGGGTGTTGAGATTGGGCTTGGATTTGAAGCAGCTCGCCGCAGGGGCTCCCAAGTGCACGATCCCATTCAATTTGACGAGCAACAGGCCGACAGCCCAAATCTCGGTTACATTCGACCGACCAACAACGCTGGAGGACTGGAAGCGGGCATGACCAACGGCCAACCACTTGTCATCCGCGCCGCGAAAAAACCAATTAGCACACTGGCCAAGCCCTTGGAATCCATCAACATGGAGACCAAGGAACCGGAATCCGCGGAGTACGAACGAAGTGATGTCTGTGCGTTGTCGGCGGCCGCCATCATTGTTGAAAATGTCGTGGCCTTCGAGGTCGCGAGAGCACTTGTTGAGAAGTTCGGCAACGACAGTATCGAAGAGATGAAAGCACGCTGGGAGCTATTTCAAAAAATGGCCCGCAAAAGGTAGGCCAGGCCACGAATAGGATCGCTGCTCAACACGGAGGTTGAGGTAACCATGACCATCGCACGCTCCAATCGCAACCAGAGACGTCTGGTCCGCGGCGTCTTTCTCTTTGGTTGTGTCTTGCCCACGCTGGTAACGCTGATCGCCACGACCGTCGCACACTCCCGGCGTTCCGCCTCGGAAGCACTGGAAGAGTGGAAATCGACCATTGAATTTCAGCTTGGTGTGAATGTCGATGTGAAGAGTATGCAACCGGCAACGCTCGGCGTGCTCTTGAATGAAGTGACGCTGCGGCATCCGGAAACCGGCGCGACGATCGCCGAAATCCGCCAAATCTATCTGGCCCGCGCCGCCAAGCGAGGATGGATTGTTGAGTGCCGGTATCCAACGATCGAATCGGAGCACTTTCCTCACCTTTGGAACATGCTGACCGATCACTTCACCAATCGTCGCGGCTCAGTCGACTGGACCGGAACGTTTGCGGCCACCAACATTACTTGGAACGACGGCGAACAGCTGCACACACTGCCCCAACTACAATGCGCCATGCGCCACGATCGCTCTTCCAGTCGATGCATACTCACCTATTCCCACGAAGAGCAAGACGCCACTCAACCGGCCCGACTAACCATGGTCCGCTCTCGACCGATGCAGACATCATCAAAAGACGGAATGCCGACCACTAGCTACGAGTGGACAACGTCTCATCCTCTGCCACTACATTGGCTGTCGTCCTGGATGCCGGAGCTCAAGCGGCTGGGGAAAGAAGCGAGTTTTGCTGGCACGATGAACGTCAAAGTCGTTGAAGGAGAGGGTTCAAGCGGCGAATTGATTGGCTCGATACGACAGGTCGATCTGGCCGAACTAGTGTCGCGCGCGTTCCCACACCATGTTGTGTACGGATCGTGCGATGTCGAATTCTCTCGGCTCTTGTGGCAAAACAACCGCATGACAGCTGTCGACGGCAAGTTAACCTCACGAAACGGACTGGTTGGACGATCCCAGGCCGAGGCCGCATCGATCGATGGCAGGCCAAAATCACGATACGGACTGGTCGGGCGTTCGCTGCTCGAGGCCGCATCGCACGTAGGACTCGAAATACCAGCGGGTGTATTCAAGCTACCAACGTACCGCTTCACCAAGATCTCGCTGGAGTTCCATGGACTCGACGACTCACTCCGCTTCGGCGATGAAAACGATGTTGTAGTCGTTGGCGGCGATGAGAACGATACTCGGTTGCTCGTAGCCTCGGGGCGAGGATCAGACACCGCAGCGTTCTTACGATGGCTGGTTCCGGACACTCAGCATCAAGTTCCCGCAACCGACCAAATCGGTGCGCTGACCAGTTTTCTGCAACTGCCCGCCGTTCAGCCTCAAGGCACGGAACTGCATGTACCAGCGGTCCGTCTCGGATCACCCGAATCAAGTGATGGTACACCGCTTGTCCCGCCATCTCCCTCTCATGGCGGAACAGACCGCGAAGAGTCAAATTGAGGACGCGTCAGGCAATAAGACCTCGTTGCCGGAGGTCTTCGGCTAACTTGCCGGCGGATGTGTACTGAATCGCATCGAGGCCAGCTGAGATCGCCGATGCAACATTGTCCGTGCGATCATCGACAAAAACGATGCGGTCGGGAGTACAATCCGCCTGAGCAATCGCCGCCTGATAGATCGCGGCATCAGGCTTCATACACTTGACGACGTAACTGAGCACGGTGACAGCAAACATGTCACGAACCAATCGATAATGCTGGACGCAGTGGTCCCAATGCGCGGCGCAGGTGTTTGAGAGCACGCCCAGCGGCACACCTCGAGACCGCAACTCGGTGATCACTGAAATCACGGGGATGTTTAGGTGAAAGATGTCCCCAGACGCCCGATAAAGCCTGTCAAAGTCTGGCTTCGTTTCGGTCAACTTGCAGAAGTGATCGTAAAACACGCGTGCATCGATCTCGCCGGTTTCGTATGTCCGTTGGATGTCATCCGTGAGGATGGCGTCGCGGACTCTATCTGGTGAGCAACCGGCGACGTCCGCCATTTTCTGATAGCCCAGCTCATGGTCGAAGTGAACAATGACGTTCCCCAAGTCAAAGTAAACAAACGCCGGTCTCTCCAACGATTTCTCGGTCATGACGTGTAGATCCTCCGTGTTCCTGAGCATCAGCGTTTCGAGGTCAACGGGCGGATACGAATATTTCGATACCAGGCTTCTGATGGTGGACCGCCGTGAATCTGGACGGCGACCACACCGCTAGCGGCGATGCCGGGCTCTTTCTCGCCGTAATCAACGGTTTGAACGTCATTGAGCCAGATCTGTACTCGCCAACCCTCGCAGCGAATCACAAATTGATTCCATTTGCCAGGTCGATACACCTTTTCGACCGCCGCCTTTTCGCCGTGTGCCAGAAACTCTCGACGCCGCGATTCGTCGTACAACGACCCCCAGATCGAGCGCTTCTGCATGAACCCCATATCACATTGATAACCGATCACCTCGTGATGGTTGGGGATACGCTTGCTGCGAAATTGCACACCGGCGTTGGCTCCGTCGCCCCTTAGCTTTGCCTCCAAACGCAACTCAAAATCACCATAGATCTGTTCGGTACATAGAAACTCGTTGTGCGGGATTCGCTTTTTCATGGTGCCCCCAACAATCGCACCATTCTCGATACGAAAGTGGTCCTTGTTTCCCTGCCACCCATCAAACGTCTTACCATCAAAAATCGACACAAATCCCTCTTCCGTTTTTTCAACGTTCACTTTCTTCGGCGTCTGGAGTGTGTCGTCTGCTCGCAACGGGTTTAGCAGCAACAACGGCAAGCACAAGCACAACGATTTCATTGCGATGTCTCCGGTTTTGGAACGGGAATCGAGGGGTTTAGCGATGGGAAAGTCAATTCGAAACACGGACGACGTGTTGTGGTACGTCCTCAGCACTATCTACAATGTGCGATTCGCACTTACAACGCAACCATGGTTGCACATCGTTCCCCTACACCCATCCCTGACAGGAGTTGATTTGCATGTCCTCTTCCGGTGAATTGAACCGATACAGCCGTCGCGTCACACAACCCAAACGCCAGGGTGCATCGCAGGCCATGCTCTTTGGCACGGGAATGACCGAAGCAGACATGGACAAGGCTCAGGTCGGCATCGCCAGCGTCTGGTACGAAGGCAACACGTGCAATATGCACCTTCATTCGCTGTCAGAACACGTCAAAGAGGGAGTCGTGGCAGCGGACTTGGTTGGAATGCGGTTCAACACGATTGGCGTCAGCGACGGAATCTCGATGGGCACGGAGGGTATGAGCTACTCGTTGCAGTCTCGCGATCTAATCGCCGATTCGATTGAGACGATAATGGGCGGGCAATGGTACGATGGCCTGATCGCTTTACCGGGTTGCGACAAGAACATGCCAGGATGCTTGATTGCGATGGGGCGACTGAATCGACCATCGATCATGGTCTATGGCGGCACCATCAGAGCCGGGTCTCTCGACGGCGAAAAACTCGATATCGTCTCAGCGTTTCAGTGTTATGGCGAGTACCTCGCGGGCACGATCGACGAGGAAACTCGAAAGCAAATCGTAAGAACATCATGCCCTGGGGCGGGCGCATGTGGCGGAATGTACACCGCCAACACTATGGCCAGTGCAATTGAAGCATTGGGAATGTCACTTCCGTATAGCGCGTCGATCCCAGCGGAGGACCCCGACAAACTGGATGAATGCCGACGCGCGGGCGCCGCAATTCGCGTGTTGCTGGAAAGAGACCTCAAGCCGCGAGACATCATGACTCGCAACGCATTCGAGAATGCAATGGTCGTCACAATGGCACTCGGCGGCTCCACCAACGCAGTGCTCCACTTGATCGCGATGGCGCGAAGTGTCGACGTACCGCTGACCATCGAAGATTTTCAAGCCGTCAGCGACCGCGTTCCCTTCCTCGCCGACCTCAAACCAAGCGGAAAGTTCGTGCAGGAAGACCTACACGGAATTGGTGGCACTCCTGCCGTCATGAAGTATCTGCTCTCGGTAGGATTGCTGAACGGAGAATGCCTGACCGTTACAGGGAACACGCTCGGCGAGAATCTCTCGGACCTACCCGGCCTGAGCGAGGGTCAATCGATCATCCGCCCGATCGACCAACCAATCAAAGCGACTGGCCACATTCAAATCCTCAGGGGCAACCTGGCGCCAGACGGTGCCGTCGCCAAGGTGACTGGAAAGGAAGGGACCGTATTCAATGGTCGAGCCAACGTGTTCGACTCAGAAGAACAGATGCTCGAAGCCCTCGAGGAGAAGAAAATTGAAAAGGGCGACGTCGTGATCATCCGCTATGAAGGGCCGAAAGGCGGACCAGGCATGCCCGAAATGCTCACGCCTACTTCGGCCATCATGGGTTCAGGGCTGGGCGGTGACGTAGCGCTGATGACCGATGGCCGATTCTCGGGTGGATCGCACGGCTTCATCGTTGGCCATGTCACTCCCGAAGCCCAAGAGGGCGGTCCAATCGCATTGGTCGAAACGGGCGATATGATCACGATCGACGCGGAGAACAACCGAGTCGACGTCGATGTGAGCGATGAAGGAATGAGCGAACGTCGGAAAGCCTGGAAAGCCCCAGCCTACAAAGCAACTCGTGGAACGTTGTACAAGTACATCAAGAACGTAAAACCGGCGTCCGAGGGCTGTGTGACCGACGAGTAGCTGTCCGTCCCGAGGCGGCCGAGCGAACAGATAGTCCTAGGGAGCATACGATGACTGGCGAGCGTCCGAGTACTCTTCGCGAATTGCGAGAGACGGGTTGGAAAAGCAGAACCGTTAAAGAGGAATTGCGTTCCAACCTCATTGTATCGTTGGAGGAAAAAACGCCTCTGTTTCCAGGCATTGTCGGGTACGAGGACACGGTCATTCCAGAAATTGTGCTGGCCATTCTCTCTGGCCACGACATGTTGTTTCTGGGCGAAAAGGGACAGGGCAAGAGCCGCTTGATGCAGCAAGTGGTCCAGTTTCTCGATCCGTTCGTTCCGTACGTCGATCATGCGGACCTACCAGTTCACGAAGACCCGCTGCAACCGATCACCACGGCGGGCAGGGAATATCTCCGATCACATAGTGACGATGAGGTGAAAATCGCTTGGTGGTCGCGTGATGATCGTTACGTCGAGAGACTCTCGCCGGGCACCAAATTTGCCGACATCATCGGTGAAATCGACCCCGCCCGACTCGCCAGCGGAACCAGCATGTCGGCCGAGGAAGCGTTGCATTTCGGCTTGATACCGCGAATGCACCGGGGCATCTTTGCGATGAATGAACTGCCCGAATTGGACGAATTGGTGCAGGTGGGTCTATTCAATATCCTCGAGGAACGCGATGTTCAAATTCGCGGTTTCCCGATTCGATTTGATATCGATATCGCCATCCTCTTCTCGGCCAACCCAGCCACGTACAATCGCAGTGGAAAAGTCATCCCCCAACTCAAGGACCGGATCGGCTCATTGATCCAAACGCATTATCCGCGGTCGCGCAGTCTGGCCGTGCAAATCACCGAACAGGAGGCGGACATGGCACTGGATGGAAGCTATCCAGTCGTCATTCCGTACTTCATGCGTGAACTCGTTGAACAGATCTCGATCCGGGCCAGAAAATCAAAATATGTCGATCAACAATCGGGCGTCAGCGCTCGTTTCAGCTTGGCCAACTATCGCACGATGATTGCCAGTGCGCGTCGCCGTGGGATACTTCACGATGAACGGCCGGCCGTACCACGAATCTCGGATCTAGGGCATTTGGTCAGCAGTGGCCTGGGGAAGCTCGAATTGGATATGATGGGCAGCCACCAAATGTCCGAGACTCAAGTGCTGCAGGCAGTGGTCGCTGAGGCGATTCAAGACGTGTTTCAAGAGTATGTCGATCAGCACGGACTGGACGAAATCGCCGAGATCTTTGGACGTGGAATCAAGATCGAAGTCGGGGACTTGCTACCGTCATCGGCATACGCCGAACGCCTCGAGCACGTCCCAGAGATTTGGGAACGAGCTTTTGAAGTAAACGCGGCCGAGAACGAGGCCGTTCGAGCAGCCTGCATCGAGTTCGTTTTGGCCGGACTCTATTCACTCGACATGATCTCGCGATCCGAACAGCACGGCGGGATTTCCTACGAAATCTCGTGACGGCCAAGCGGTTTTCATGGCAAACGCGTGGCCGTTGACGGGATTAAGATTATGATGAGAACCGAACGCGACTGCGTCGAGTAGTGCCATTTGATTTGGATGCCGCCATGTCCACCCAGCCTGATTCTTCCGATCGCCACACGCCAGGTAATCGAAGGCACGGTGGAATTATCCACACCTATCAAAAGTACGATGCGGGACGTTTTCCCAGCCCCACTCAACCTCCGCCCGATACGGTTTCTCCGGCCTTCGATCACATGTTGATGTTTGGCTCGTCCCGCAAGCTGACCGAAGAGGAATTGGCGAGGGCTGTACGTATCGATCCCAGCCAGATCGCTGGATTTGGTCCGAGCATCGACGCGTTGATCTTTTTGCTTCAGGAACGAAAACGCAAAATTCTTGAACGCTACGAAACCGACACCGTCCAGAATCTCGCGACCGGATGTTTTCAGGATGCCACGAATCGCACTCAACCGCCACAGGAATTCGAGGACCGGTTCCAGCGGGCGACACAACAACAACAGCTCTACGACTTGGAGCGAATCTGGTTCGATGTTCGCAATGATTCGTCTGAATTCGCTCAACAGCTCATGCGGGTCATCGGTCATCTTGGCAATAAGTACGAAGTGGAACAGCTTGTGGCTGACTACACTTTTTCGGGCCAGACACCGCTGACCGTTTCGGAGGCGTTGGAAGTACAGGCAGAATTACAACGAATTGATGACCTACTGAGGCAATTAGAAGAAGCTCGCGAAACGGCTCAGATCGGTCTGATCGACATGGAAGCGTTGGCAGAATTCACAGAGGCGGCTGAGCTTGAACCGCTGGAGCAACTGCAACAGGTCGTCGAAGAGATGATCCGCGAAGCAGCCGAACGACAGGGACTCATCTCTGATCATGGTGCGATGCAGTTGACTCCGCAAGCGTACCGCGTGTTTCAAGGCAAACTGCTTGAGCGAATCTTCAGCCAGCTCCAAGAATCAAACTCCGGACGTCATCAAGACAATGTTGTCGGGGAAGGTGCAGTCGAAATCCAACAGACGAAGCCCTACGAATTTGGGGATTCCGTAACGCAGATGGACATCCCGCAGTCACTGATCAACGCCATGGTGCGCGGCGGCTTTCCGCTCAGAATGCGGTGCGACGACATCGAAATCCACAAAACACGGAACCGTCCCAAATCGGCAACCGTCGTGATCATGGATATGAGCGGTTCGATGCGTTACGAAGGACAGTACATCAATGTCAAGCGAATGGCGCTCGCGCTGGATGGCCTAATCCGCAGTGAGTACCCCGGAGACTTTCTGCAGTTTGTCGAGATGTACACCTTCGGCAAGTTGTGCCCGGCAGGTCAGATTATTGACTTGTTGCCTAAACCCGTCACGATCCACGACCCAATCGTTCGACTGCGGGCCGACATGAGCCGCGACGACATGAGTGAGTTGCAGATCCCTCCGCACTTCACAAACATCCAGCATTCTCTGCAACTCGCCCGCCGCCTCCTCACCAATGTCGACACACCCAATCGGCAAATTGTCCTGATTACTGACGGCCTGCCTACTGCGCATTTTGATGACCAATGGCTCTACCTGTTGTACCCTCCCGATCCTCTCACTGAGGGAGCGACGATGCGAGAAGCACTCGCTTGCGCGCGGGAGCAAATAACGATCAATCTGTTCTTAGTCCCCAGCTGGTCGCAGTCCGAGGAGGATATTCACTTCGCCTACCGGATGGCGGAATCTACCCGCGGACGGGTATTCTTCACAGGCGGACGTGACTTGGACCGTTTCGTTGTTTGGGACTACGTCGCGCAGAAACGAGAAATCTTGGGATGACAAGTGACTCAAGGTCGAACAACCTTCGGTGGCAGATAAATCGTGAACTCTGCTTCCGGCTGAATTAAGACGCTATGGATAGCCGTCAAATCGCCGTCGTCGACTAACCCCAACCCTTGCAGAAGTGGAAAGCTCGCCATCGTCGCTCGGCCCGCTGTCGTTTGCAAACGGTCGTGCCAAGTCGAGTAACTCCCCAGCCGGCCATCTTGTCGGTGATAGTATCCTCTCAATGGATGGGTCAGCAGCACCAGACCTGATTCCAGATCAGGAAAACCCATCAATTTGTCGGGTGCAATTCCTGAATCATCGAGTGCCAGTTGGGCTGGGGCCCAATTGCTCGTCGTTTCCATGCGGTACTTTTCGTATCGTCCACGATGCTGGTCATACTGCACGTCGAAACGAATTCGAGCTCTGTGCCAAGGCAACCGCCAAGCGAAGCGTGGAACGACAACTGAAAATGATGCCAACGACGTACCGAAAAACCAAGCGACGTGTTCGCCGGTTTTGGAATCAATCACGTACGCGCGATAGTTCGTCTGCCCAAATCTAGATTTTGGCCATGGGCAAAGTACGAAGTGAAAGTCCTGATCCAGAAACGGTACGACCGAAACCAGTGCTTTCTCGTTGCCGTCTACCACAATGGTAACTAGGTCAAACCGCTCGTCGACATGAGGACGGAGCGCAGCAGGGTCCACCATGTAGGTCACAATTGCGAAATGCGCGAGTTTTGTCTCGACGTTTAGTCCCGATGTCGGCGGCTTCGTGAGCAATTCGGAATTGAACCTTAACGGATTCATGGAACCATTGCCGATCTCAACGCGACATTATTGACCCCAACAGACGATGATTCACATTCTATCGTGAACAATCGCCGCGAAACGCAAGGCGGTCGTGATTACAAATCGAGTCGATACGCGATGCAGCACTAGTCGAGCAGTCGGGCAGCGACACAGAAGGCGGCCGTTTCCACCCGCAAGATGCGAGGTCCAAGATGCAACAGCGTCCAGCCCGCACTTTGAGCTCCAGCAATCTCGTCGTCGGTGAATCCACCTTCCGGACCAACGGCAATCGTCACCTCGTCCTCACCTGAGAGAGCATTGAATTTCGTCAACCCTTCGCCGTACGGATGTGCAACCAGTCGGCGCCCCGTCGTCTCCTGGTTCCAGAATTGTTCGGCAGTGCAGGCCTCGTCGATCCGCAGGAGTTGATTTCGACCACACTGCTTGGCGGACTCTATCACATAGCGACGACACCGCTGTAGAGCTTTGCCGCTCGGCTGCGCAACACTTCGCGCGGCAACTAACGGCACGATCTGTGAGACGCCCAGCTCGACGCACTTTTCGATCAGGAATCGCTGGCGATCACCTTTTGGCAGGGCGACAGCCAGTCGCAAGAATCGCGGCGACTCACGACTGACTTCCTCGCTCGACAAAATGCCAAGCTCGATTTGTGACTTGCCGACAGAGAGGATCTGGGCCAAGTGCTCCAGACCATCGCCAGCAAATAGCGTCACCTGCTCACCTGGCCGAGCTCGTAGAACTTTGGCTAGGTGTTTTGCTTCATCGCCAGCCAAGTGAGTCTTGGAATCGACGATGGACGCTTCGAGAAAATATCGGCGACTCATTCGGTAACGTGATTAGGTTTCCGCAATAGACAGCCTCGAATCAGCCAGCCGTTGTCCACTGTCTCCATGGACGCACCGGCGGGACCGAGGAACGGTCGCAATTCGTCGAACGGAGGAAGCGATGAACCGTCGATCGTCGGCGTTTCGAGATTGGATTGCTCAACCACTTTGCTGACAAGACTACCCAAAAGTGATCCTGCATCCAATGACTCACCCCGTCGTAACAGCTCATAAACACTATGAACCGTCTCGTCCATCCTCGAAAACACTCGAAGTGATTCCGGGCCACAACCCAATTGCTCGAGTGTCCTGTGAACGCGTTGATAATCGGCAGCTTCAACGAGCAACTTTGGGCTCGATTGTTGCTTCAAGACCAGACCGGCAAAAGTGGCATCCGACGCAATGATCAGCTGATCTCCGACCACTCCCAAGACCATTTTGGGCATTTCGGCCGGCGTCGCCTCTTGCTTTGGCTGTTGGATCGCGGCAGGTCCAAAACCAAATCCGCCGCCAATCTCCACATCCAAGGTATATTCGTCCTCGTCCTCCTCTTGTCCGAATTCCCAAAGCTGCCGTCCGGCAATGACCAATTGTTTGCTGCTCGGGTCATTTCCCATCGCCTTGTTCAATGCACTCGCGACGGCGTCGCCATCGGTCAAGTCCAGAGCTGCAAACAGTTGATGGCTGTGAGGGTTCACCGGGTGGTCACACGCCGTCACGATCGTGATGCGTTGCCCGAGGTGGGCAATGAGATCCCGTCGAATGTCCAATTGCGGACCATTTTTGTCCTCTTTGATGTCGGTCAACATCTTCTCAAACACAGCGTCTTCGGCAATCTCATTGACCAACGGCTTTATGCTCTCAAAAGCTTCCGTCATCCTCCAGCGAAAAGAAATATAATTCGCTGTATGCGGCACTGCCCACGATCGCGGGTGGAGTGGATCGCCATTGGGGAAGTCGAGGATCTTGGCCGCTTTTTGCAATGGCCCGTTCAGATAGACGAATGTGTTATGCGCCAAGTCACGTTCACCCTCGGCCAAGTAAACAACGCCGCCAACGCCGCCCAATACATCAAAACCCTGATTTGCCAGTGCCCGTAGCATCGAGCCACCACGCTGACCGTGAGCGGTGATCGTACGCACGGTTTGAGCATAGCGAATTGGATGCATGAACCACTGAAGTGAGGCGACTTTGCCACCGACATGCGTTCTTGCCACGATCGCCTTATGGGCCGGTGTGTCGGCCAACGAGTTGCCATCTGCACGGGACATGCGTTGCAATATGGACTTGGCTGTCGAACGATCGCTCGACGCAACAAACCACCGCCCCGCAATCGCATGAACGACTTCATTGCCCGTCGGGGCATCGCGCTCGCGGCGGTATACGTCGACCAATGTCGATCCCAACCTCTCCTGGCCATGTACTGCACCCATCGATTTTAGGCGGTTCCGCAATCCTCGGACGACTTCACTCCGGTGAGCGTCCGAAGTGGTAATCTCGACGAGCATCACAAAGGCAACAGATTTTGGACCGTCTGGTTGCACCATGGCAATCGCGGTCGCACCGTCTCCCAGGGCTTGCGCCGTTCCCCAGTCCGCGCCGATATGCTCCACCAAATCGTGAAGTTCTCCCTGGATTTTGTCGCGGACCTGCTCAACAAACGGCTGCAGTTGAGGCGAGCTAACCAAGTACCCCAACTGAGTGCTCTCCCATTTTTTTTCCGCCGCGCCACGATCGCTGATGGACAACATGGCTGCCGTGTGATCGGGCAGCAGATCCTCGGCAGTCGGCCGCGGTGTGCCTCCAAGGATTGGGGATGTGAAAAGAAAAAAGAACGAGGTGGTGAATAGAATTGCTGAACGAAGTTGCACAGGATGGCTCCGCCAGAGAGATTTAGGCTGGGAAGGGCGAGAGATGTTTTGATCAGGTTCCACTTTATCGACCGGTTAAAGCGAATCAACACGCTCGAATCTTGTCCAATTCAACAGATGTCCAACCATCCCGGGCAAACGCTCCAATTGCGTCCTTTGGAAAAAATAGGGAAGGAACAACACGCACGGAGCCTGTTCGTCTTGCAACGACTAGGTAAGCGAAAGACCTGGCTCCAACCGGCGATTCCAGGCACTTTCGGTGAAGTTCATCCTGCTCCAAAACGCAGTGGACTACATGTTGGTCGGATCGTCGAGCGCCGGTCCAGAAAGGAGTTGGTCCAGAGCCGACGCGACGACGGGGCCAGCCTCGGAGTCAGCCGCGTAGACGCGACAAATCCTCAAACTCACCGGAAGATGACGGAATAGTTGGTTGGCCGTCAGTGGCCGAATCGAATCACGAGCGGAATCGTAAAGGAAGTTTTGGCCTGTTGATGGCCCATTCGTATTCGGTCGAAAAATATGTCGCGCAATGTCCACGCGCAGCGAGACCCCTTCCAATTGACCGTCGGCCGCGCTACGAATAGCCTGCTCGACCAAATCTGGGTTGCTAAAGATGCTGCTTCGCTCCGAGTCGTTTTCGGCGAACACTAAGTTCCGCTGGCAGACCATCTCCCATGGAATCTGGCGATTCAAGAGATCCGTCCAACGCGTCCCCAGCTTCTGAATGCGGGGATTCGAACTCTTGCGCCAGCGACGGACATCGACCAACAGGCTCGACTCGGTCAGATCAAGGTATTCGTCTAGTCGTTCGGCAGGATTTCCGTTGAATATCAAGTCCTTGCTGTCAGCGAACAGATCGGCCAGCGTCAAGTCGATTGCCCGGACCGTACGATGAAAGTAAATCGACCGAAATAGGTCGGCGCGGGTCGTCATGAACCGCATCAGTGCATCCATACCGCGATCATGAATCGTCAGGCCGCGTTCGGAAAAGAAGCTGTAGTGCAACAGACGATCCAGGTCAAATGCCTGCCGGCTGAACCCGGACATGTAGGCGTCACGGAGGACAAAATCGAGATTGTCGATGGTGTAGATGCCGCTCAATAGGCCCCGTAAAAAATGGAGCCAACGCGGCTTCTCTTCATCGTTCGGCACCGTACCCGGCCGCACGATGAGCCAAGCGACATGTTCGGGATCTAATTGCTCGCCGGCTTGCATCGAGTCATTCGGCGTGCGACGAATCTGACGCAATTGATCTCCCAACTGCTCGCGGATGATACGGGCCCCTAATGACTCGTGCGTCTCGCCAAACTGCCGCAAGAAATGTGCGTCAAAGAAGTGCCCAAATGGCCCATGCCCAACGTCGTGCAAAAGCCCAGCGGTTCTCAATAATGACTCGACGTATCCGCGAGAGGGGCAATCGTCGCACACTGCGACCAGACTATCGTGCAGGTTTTGGGTGAATCGACTGGCCAGATGCATGACGCCGATCACGTGCTGGAATCGAGTGTGTTCGGCTGTCGGAAAAACCCACCAAGCCGTCTGCAATTGGTGAATGTGTCGCATCCGCTGGACCCAAGGCGAATCGATGATTGTCCGCTCGGACACCTCCCCCGAATGCAAAACGGCGGACGTGAAGGGAATATAACCGTGAATCGGGTCGTGAGTCATGTTCTCTAGGTGATAGGCTTTCATTCGGCGGATTATCACGCTCCGGGTAACGTTCGTCCAGACCCGACGTCCGCCTTCCGCGACGATCTCTCCTCGCCGTTTCCGGTGTTTTCTTGGAACTTTCGCTCAAGATCCACCAACTTCGCCTTGTTTGATTGCACAACCGTTGCTACGATCCCGCCCCGCTTAGAGGGACTGCTCCACACGAGGTGACCGCTACAGACATAGCGAAACCAGAATAAGTAAGGCACGCGCATTGAAGGAAAGGCTCAGTCGATGTTCCGCCGTAGATACCCACTCGGACTGCTGGCCATCTTGATCGTCGGTTGCAATCAGAATCCGTTTGCAGCGACGCGGAACGGCCCGAACTGGAATCGCGGGGCAAAACAGCAACCAGACCACATCGTACACCTCGACGAACTTGACCGCCGCAATCGCACTCTCGATGCCAACAACCGAGACCTCCACAGCCAACTTGCTCGTGCGGAGCAGGAAAAACAGTTACTTCAAGAACAGTTGACGGTCGTCCGGCGGAATCTCAAGGAGACCACCAACGACCTGAAGTCCGAAGTGGCAAGCGGTAAACAATCTCGCAAAGAACTAGAGGGAATCAACGCATCAGTTCGATTTCGGGGAGGTGCTTCGATCCGTGCAAATAACAGCCTTTCCAATGCGTTGGAACTTGCCGATATTCCCGACGCCACCGTAACGCGAGAAGACGGGATCATCAGAATCCAGCTTGCGGCAGACGACCTGTTTCGACCGGGTACCGTGCAATGGCAAACACCCTCGCAAGACATCTTGTCCGACGTCGCCGCGGCCATTCGACGGCATTATCCCCGGCAAGCCCTTTCGATTGAAAGCCATACCGACCGTTCCACGCGGCGTGTTGGTGAAACGCAACACCAATTGTCGGTGTCACAGGCATTGCTAATCCACAACGAGTTGGTCACGCGGCATCGACTTCCTGAGGGGCAATTCGTCGTTACGGGTTTCGGTGGCATGGCTCCACTGGTCTCGAATGCCACTCCAGAAGGCCGACACGAGAATCGCCGCATCGACATCGTCGTGCATCCGGAGAGTATCGCTCGCGAGTGAGCCTTATCGGCGACTACCGCGAGTTTCAAGGATTGCCCAGAACGGGTGCAGTCGGTCTCCTCGCGTGCGGACATCTTCCAGAATAGTCTCCGCATTGGGCTCTAGCCCCACCAACTCATCGCGAAGTCTACGGCCATTCACGGAGATTTTAACTCCATCGGCAAAGTCGACTATATCGGGCGTAAGACCGATACGGACGTGACGAGCGACGGTTCTGACCTCCAACCGGTTGACTCCCTTGATTATGCAGCGAGTCGAGGCTGGGTTTGTCCTCTTCCCCTCGCTAGCCCACGCGTACGGCGACACCATCGACTTGGATGGATATCCGTCCACTTCAACCCACCAAAAAAAGTTATCGAACGGTCGCATTGCCACCATTTCAAATTCACGTCGAGCAAAATCTCGCCGATTTGCCGGCATCCCCATCCAATCGAACACTCGTTGAATTTCGTCGCCGAACCGCTCGTGACCGCGACCCAAATACTCCACGACAGTGCAATCGAAACCCGACTGATTCAAGTACCGGTCCAAATGGATAGCATTGTCTACCAACTGCGAATCGTCCAATTCACCGAAGATGAAATAGAGTGGCAGTCCTTTGGCGTTCTGCCAGTACTTGGTTACATATTTATGACCGTCGCCGGAGAAAAGTATGACGCCGGCCCAGAGATCCGGGTGAGCCAGAGCGATGTCCCAAGCTCCATTCGCTCCCTTCGAGTAACCGGTCAAAAAAACTCGGTCCGAATCAATCGAAAAATCACTCATCGCGTGTCGCAAACTACTCAACACGGCGTGGTGTTCCTGTGGCAAGAACTCGTACCCCGCCATCAGAGGCTGAGTCCACTCGGGAGCCAGGACAATGTAGCCATGGCGCGAGGCTTGTCCCAGCCGCCGCTGGTGCGTCGAGCTGTAAGGGCCAGCCCACCAATTGATCGGATGCTTGGGTGACGTTCCGCCGTGCAAGGCTAAAATGCACGGGTATCGACGGTAGGGATCATACCCTGGCGGCAATTGGATGGTGTACTTTACCGACGGTAGGTCGCGTTGCGGTGGTACCGTTCGCTCATACATGCCCGGCACGACAGGTTCAGGCAAGTTCGGTTCCAACTTCAAGTGAGCAATCAAGTCTGCGACATATTTCGGTGCCCCACCTTCTTCCTCATTTAGTTGCTTAAGCAGGTCTTCCCGCTCAAAGACCATGGCCGTCGAAAGATACTTCTTGACGATGGCTCGGACACTAATAAGAGACGTCGCCACCGCAATGTCCTCTTCACCATTACCTGGACCCAGAAACCAGCCCGTTAAGGCCAACGCCAGTTTCTGCTGAGCCGTTAGGGCTTTGTCGCCGGCCAAACGCTCATAATCGACCAGCCGGTCGACACTGTTGAGGTTCAACTCGACGTCGATCTCTTCCAGAACAACGGCCACCACCGCGCGTTGTACAGGGTCGGTCAGCCCTTCGGCGTCCTTGGCCAAACGCACCAAGATCTTCTCGCAGCGGTCCTTCTGCGCTTGGATTTCACGCTCGATGTCACGGACCTTTAGAAGAGTCTCGTTGGCAATTCCATCCGTCGGAAATACCCTGATGATGGCATCGACGATGGCGTGCTGGCCAGCGTCTCGCCGCATTTCAATCTCGTCAATGACTCGCCGCGCCATCGCCTGGCCCAAGACGTTCACTTGCGCGTTCAAGTCTTTTAGCTCGGGAAACTCGCTGATAACCTTTTGAAGTTCTGCACGGGCGTCGCGATATCGCTCGGCTTGAATGTAGAGACGGACGACACGTAACCGATCGTCTGGATCCTTGCGGTCCACGTAGTTCATCAGAATCTGACTCAATATTTCACGCGGTATTGACGAAGTCTTGATTCGCATGTCCGAGACGGCGCTGTTCTTTCCTCGTATTCCCTCGACCTTGATGTAGAGAGGGTTAATCTCGGTGATCGCCTGCACGAAGGGCATTTGTCCGCTCGAATTCGCACCACTGAGCATCAGGCGTCGGCGACCGTAGCGATCGAACGGTTCGGCGTACAGAATCCGACCTACACTCGCCAATCGCTTCCCTTCTCGAGCGGGGTGGTTGGGAATCTTGATGATTTCCCAGTTCGGCAATTCACCACCGACTCGAGAAATATGTAGACGTTCGGAGAGATAGGTTCGACTCAACCCATTGTCGATAACAAAGATCCGTTGGATCTTGCCATTGTCCAGCGGGTCTGCCCCAATTCCGGAAACTTGGCCGATCAGGCCTTCGTACTGTAATCCATTCTGCATGGTGATCGTCTCGCCTTGAACGACAGCGAGGACCCCCAGAACTGATAGGCACAACACGGCGCGACCAATATTGCCGGGCCAGAGCGAGCGAAACCAGCAGAGAAAACGAAGAAACCGAGGGCAATTCGTCATAAGTATTCCTGAATGGAGAAGGAGTGGCCCTTTGTCAGACTGACCCGAGACTGCTCCCCACTCTTATTCTGAAAGTTCAACGGGAGTTCGTCAAATTGGTAAAGGCTAGTCGCCGGCTTGCAAGGAGGCCGACAACCCGTGAAAATGGCTAATATGGCGACTAGCGGTCCACTTAGGCGGTTTACGTAATTTCGGATGAGTTTTCCGATGTTTTCAACTCGAACAGTTATTCTCGTTCTACTGATGACCTTGGTCGTCTGTACCGTCTCCTTCTCGGTGACAATGGCATTCGAATGGATCAGCCAGTTGCTGGGTGACGCGGAAACGGCACTCGCTCTACGCTGGGCAGCTGGCACGATGTTTGTCTTGGGGAGCATTGACGGCTTTCTGTTGTTAATCTGTGTTACCATCCGTTCGGTAAACCAAAGCGACCCCACCGATCAAGACTCCTCGTAAACATACTTTTCGAATCGATGACGATTGAATTTCGCTGCCAAAACTGCGGCCGCCGTCTCCGTGTGCGGCGTGAAAAACTGGGAAAACAAGTTGCCTGCCCCCGTTGCAAGCAGCGGACTGAGGTGACCATTCCGGCCGAATCCGCCGGAAACTCGACAGACAGTTCCGACGACGCGACGAACGTTGCGAGTGCCGAGTCCGCGAATCCCGACCGGCAAACCGTGAGTACACCCGGCGAAGCCTCCGACCTCCCCGACAAACCCAACTCAGCTGCCGATGTCTCGATTCAACTGGTCTACGACCGGAGTGAGCCTACCGATAGCCAGGCCAGCCCATCGTCGACAGCCATTTCACTAACAAGAACGGGTGTCCTGACATTGACGATCTTGATTGCCGGTCTGCCAATGTGCGGTTTTGCCCTCGGTTGGCTGGCAGGTCGGGCCGTTCCAGCCGTACAAGCAGTACGTCCGAGGCAGCCGTGTTTTTTATCCGGTCAAGTGACAGTACGTGACGAGCCGGACCCGAACGCGGTCGTGTTGTTGTTTTCCGCCACTAGTTCACCTCCAAGGCGGGAAAGACTTGCCGTGGAAATCTTGCAGCCGTCTGCGGCGGTACTCAAACCAACACACAACGCGGTGAAGCAACTGCACAGTTGGGACGGTGACCTGACTCGAACAGATAGCGACGGACGTTTTACGGTCCGTGTTCCAGATAAGGGAGCCTATTATTTGCTTGTCCTCTCAACGACACTGCACAACGAACCGGCTGCCATCGACCGCTCGGACATTGCACAATTGGGGCGGTATGTGACCCGCCCTGCTGATCTCATTCGCAACCACCGCTACCTGTGGCAAACGCTCGATGTCAAGGGAGACGTGTACGATCACGACGTGGACGTGAGTGCGGTTGCAGAAAATCGCTAGTCGGTTCGTGCTGAATAACCGTGCGGGCCGCGAATGCGGCCAACGCGTGTAGCCGTGGGTGTCCGGATAAAAACACTGGCGAAGCCAGAGCCACACATTCACGTTTCAACCACCTAGCAACGACGCAGGCTAAACGCCGACCGTCGCCGACGGGGCGCGTTCAATGGCACGCGAGAAGACGACTTTCAGGCCACTCTGGCACTCGAATTCGTCCAATGATGGGTCGCTACAGCAGTGAGACTGCTTTAAGGTGACCTCGCCGATCGATTGGATCAAATCCAATGCGTCGGTCGGATAGAGTATGACGTAAGGCGTTTCTTCCGTGCCGCAACCGGACGCACAGAGCCCTTCTAGGCAAGCATTACGCATGAAGCGAAACAGCTCGACATCTTCGCCATCGTGGAAATACTGAGCCAAGCGGGCGCCAAATCCGTGAATACGTGGTGAAAGTGCCCAACTGGGAAGTAACCAATCCAATTCGACCTGAGCTTCCGACATTCGACCCGCACGCATGAGCGTGGTCAATCGCAGCATGTCGGCGTAGGCGACTCTGAAAGACGAATCATCTACAACCGCATCTCGCGCCTCAAGGTAGAGGTCGCACGTGGGATCTGTAAAAAATGCTTCGAGAGCTTTCTGCATAACACGTTCCACCAACGAACATACAACAACGCTATCTATCTTGTACTCAATGGAACGCAGATTGGGAATGCTTAACATTCAATTCCCAATAAATGTTCTTGATACGTTATGGCAGTTTGCAACGACTTGGATAGCGGATCTTTCCGCAATCGGTCTGCTTGTGAACGGTGCAACACCACAGGTATAACTCATCGCAATGGATTCAGTGCTTCGTTAAATTTCCAACGCGCGTAAACTCACTCATGTCGAATCTACTCCTCATCGGCTATCGCTGCACTGGAAAAACAACCATTGGTCGCCTCGTGGCGCAACGATTGAATTGGCGAATGCGAGACGCAGACGACGCTGTCGAAGAAGCCGCTGGTCGCTCGATCCACGAAATGTTCGAGTTTGATGGTGAGTCTTATTTTCGGGATCTCGAGGTGGAGGCAGTTGGTAGGTTGGTTCAGCTGGACCGGCACGTTATCTCACTCGGCGGTGGCGTCGTGCTTCGAGAAGAGAACCGATTGGCTATCCAGCCACACACTTGCGTCTGGCTGCGAGCTTCGATCGAAACGATTTGGAGCCGCATGACGGATGACGATGCGACGCCAGCGAGACGACCGGCGCTTACCGATCATGACGGTTATCAGGAAATTGAGCAGCTTTTGGCCCTACGAGAACCGCTCTATCAACAGTGTGCGGATTTTTCTGTCAACACGGACGGGAAAACACCCGACGGAATCGCTGATGAGATCGTACGGTTAACCGGCGGTACACCCGAACCCTAATGCCGCGTTTCCCTTGTCCATACCAACCCTTAAGTCACGACGAGTGCTCCGTGTTGCCCCTTGCCATTGTGGCTGAACCGCTGGCCGTCGTCTTCTTGTTCCTACTCGGTATAGCCGTTGGTGGGCAAGTCAATCTGGCCATCTACCGCTTCGCTTGGAATCGGCGGTGGATCAGTCCTTGGACAACGCCACCAGTGGATGTCGCTCGCCGTAGCTGGCTAGACATGATTCCGGTCATGGGCTGGCTTCGATTGCGTCGAGAAACCAAACACCATGGTCGTGGATTTTGGATTCGACCACTGCTCATCGAACTCGCTCTTGGATTCACGGCAGTTTGGTTCTATCGTGAGTCGCAAGCCGGCCTCTTGTACGCGTCTAGGATTTCACTGCCCGACGCCTCGATTATGGGCCACCAGACGTTTGCTCACATGTCGTTGTTCGCCGTGTTGGTCGCATGCACTTTCATCGACTTTGACGAAAAAACGATCCCCGACGAATTAACGGTCACCGGCACGCTGCTCAGTTTAACCTATTTGAGTCTTGTGCCACACGGCCTGCTGCCCGATTGCACACTTCGCGATCCGTCGACGTATACGCCGCTTTGGTTGACTCTCGATCGCCCCCTGTGGCCGTTACTTGAGGCCGGGCAGCTCTCCGCTCTGGCTGCGGCGCTGTTGTGTTGGTCCGCATGGACATTTGCACTTCTTCAAAAAACGTGCACGTTACGGAAGGGAGTTGGGAAAGGAGTCACCTATTTATTCGCGAGCATCTACCGGCATCGTAGTTGGCTCTGGATGGTACCCGTATACCTAGCCGGCGGAGTGTTTATTTCCATCGCGTGGTTTCGTGGAGGCGATTACTGGATGGGTACACTTACGTCGCTGGCAGGGATT
>DUDC01000168.1:69280-100828 GCA_012959465.1 Planctomycetaceae bacterium | reverse complement strand
ACACGAGCGCTTACGATTCCAAAGTGGCTTCCAAGATTCAGAAAGGGCAGGCGGTCATTGCCGGCAAGGTCGACGGGCCCAACATCGCCGGAACGGCCTATGAATCGGTGAAGGAGGCGATGCTCCGGGGCTCGTCTAAAAATTCCGATCCATTGACGGATCAAAAACTGCCGAAAGACCAGCGGGACCATGCCCGCGAGTATTTCAAGCGATACCAGCCCGAGTAGTTGACGTCAGGAGAGTCGGCTTTCGCGACTTAGGCCGAGACCCTGCGGGGAATTGAAAACGAATAGAGAACGACGACGGTCCCGGTCGAGAGCAGGGTCCATGGCACCCACTCAGGCGGCTGGACAACTTTAGTCGTACGTTTACCCGTTTCCTTGTTGGTGCGATGCAGTACGGCTTTGTCGACTGCGAGAAATTCAGCGCCCAAGATGGTGACTGTAATTCCGACGGCCAGAAAAAATGCTCGCCACATGGATCTGCCTGTTTGTGAGGAAATGGTGACAGTGAAGTGATAACTCTGGGAATGCGGCGGATAGGTTGAAATGTCGATCTTGTGGGTTTCGGTTATATCGGCCGAATGGCGATTTTCCTGAAGCTCCATGACCTGGGCGCCTTTTGATCAGAGCGATCCTCGTCCGTTGGTATCGCTTCTTCAGGTGATGCGGCAGGCGGAATAGATTGAACGGATTGCATGGGTCCAGAGGAGATTGTCGGTGGCCCGGGCTGGGTTAGGAAATCCGTGCCCCAATGTGATGAACCGACGATTCTTCGCGAGTCAATTGGACGATAAAACTCTTTGGGCAACGATTTGCCTACTGGGGCCGTGCAGTTGTTGGGTTTTGGAAGTAGTCGTATAATTTTGTTGGGGTTTGTACGATATAACAGAGGAGTGCGCGGGTTGTTGGAGAAGCCCAATGTCCTTTGTCTCTGTGACGACGAGAGTCAGCTGGTTCCCGTGATTGACCAGCTTGGGTCGTCGTTCAATCTGACAGCCGTACACAGCCCTACCGCGGCCTTACAGCAGCTAAGAGACGAGTCATTTGCCGCGTTTTGTATCGTTTCCGACCATCATCGGGAAGCGATGCGAATCGGACGCATGCTGCAGTACGAGGAAGTGCTGGATGGCATGCCAGACGGAGTGGTGATGCTCGATACAGACAGCACCATTCTCTGGGCCAATGATCGTTTTCGAGCCTGGGCTTTTGGCAAGGCAACCCAAGGCGAGAATTTCTACAGCGTCTTGGATAGCCCCGAGATCCTGGGTCCCGATTTCTGTCCGTTTCACACGGCAATGGCCACGCACCACGCAAGTGGTTCGACATTGAAAACGGCAAACAACAACTACTACCAGATTCATGTTGCCCCGATGATCGCGGAAGGGGCGCCGGTCCAGCACTTGGTTGTCAGCGTCCGAGATGTGACCGTCGAGATGCTCCAACAGCAAAAGCTGGCAGCAATCCACAAGGCCGGGATGGATCTAGCTGATCTCAAGCCGGACGAGATCTTCGAAATGGGGATCGAAGAGCGAATTGACTTGCTCAAAGCCAACATTCTCCACTACACGCAAGACTTGTTGAGTTTTAACGTCGTCGAGATTCGGTTGCTCGATCAGGAAACAGGTCAGCTGGAACCTCTGCTCTCCGTTGGTATCTCGATCAAGAGCCGCGATCGACAGTTATTTGCTCGCCCGAATTCCAATGGAGTTACCGGCTTTGTGGCTGCGACTGGCAAGAGCTACCTCTGCGAAGATACGCTGGAAGACCCGCTCTATATTGAGGGTTTTGAAGGTGCCAAGAGCTCTTTGACGGTCCCGCTCATCTTGCATGATCAAGTCATCGGGACATTTAACGTGGAGAGTCCCGAACCGCGAGCCTTTACCGAGAGTGACCTTCAATTCCTCGAAATCTTCTCCCGTGACTTGGCAATCTCGCTGAATACTCTTGAACTACTGGTCGCACAAAAAGCCAATACAGCGCAAGAGTCCGTCGAGGCGATACACAGCGCAGTAGCTCTGCCGATCGATGAGATCCTGAATGACACAGTGAACATCATGGAGAAGTACATCGGCCACAATCCCGACGTGGTCCGGCGGCTCCAATCGGTACTGCGGAACGCCCGCGACATTAAGCGGGTCATCCAGAAAGTCGGTCAACGGATGACACCCGGCGAAGTGGTCTCGCCGGCGATGAAAGTGGAACAGCGGCCACACCTGAACGGACGACGTATTTTGGTCGTCGACGCTGACGATTCCGTCCGAAACGACGCCCATGCACTGCTGGAGCGTTACGGCTGCACGGTTGAGACGGCACATGAAGGCGCCGAGGGCCTCTCCATGATTCGCAACTGCGACGATGCCTATGACGTGATTATCGCCGACGTACGTCTACCGGACACCAGCGGATTCGATTTATTCATGGAGCTTAAACGCGACTGTGGACCCGTGCCGATGGTGCTCATGACCGGTTTTGGTTATGACCCGGGACACTCGATCGTGAAGGCTCGGCGAGAGGGCCTACATCCTCGGGCGATCCTTTACAAACCGTTCCGACTGGATCAACTGCTAGAAGTCATCGAAGTAATGACTGGGGAAGACGACGGCCCGTCTACTTCGCCCACGACAAACTGACGTCACCTTCTTCTCTTTTAGCGACTGCGATCTGCCCAATTCACTACTTCTTCTTCGGGCGGAAAGCGATGATCTGTGACTCGTCCGTGGTCAGAAACGGACCACCGATCAAGTCGATGCAATAGGGGATCGCTGGAAAAACTGCGTCCAGGCACTCATTGATCGCCTTGGGTTGTCCCGGGAGATTGATGATAAGCGACCCACCACGAATCGCAGCTGTTTGCCGCGACAAGATTGCCGTGGCAACTTTCTCGAGTGACACTTTGCGCATCAGCTCTCCGAAACCAGGCATCATTTTTTCCGCGACCGCCTCGGTAGCTTCCGGTGTCACGTCACGAGGAGCGGGGCCGGTACCGCCTGTCGTAATAATCAGACAGCAGCCATCCTCATCCGATAGGCGACGCAGACAACTGGCCACACCTTCCTTGTCATCCGGAATAACATGCGGCACCTCGACCCACTTTGAAGTGAGAACTCGATCGAGGTATTCGCGGATCGCCGGGCCACCACGATCCTCGTACTCGCCTCGACTCGCGCGGTCGGACACGGTAACAATTCCAATATGGGCGTCGATTTGGTCAGTCATCTTTTGATTTCAGAACAAGTTCAACGACACGCCACCATATCGACGACGTCTCGTTTGGGAAGGGCCGACATGTCTCAATGCGAGCCGCGAGAGTAACGCCTGAATTCAATTCCGTCAAATTGCGTTCATTTTACATCGCGAGAACGTTGGAACTACTCCGGTCCACTCGACTGACTCCAGAACTTCCGGCTAGTCTTGCCTTTATGAAACGAGAACCGGCCCCGTCGCGGCCATGTGAGCATCCGTTTTTTGTCTCACATGAAGTCACAAAGACCCGTAGCAGAGGCGATGTAGGCTCGATAGGCCGGTAAGGCATGGCAAATTGGCGGCTTTCGTGCGGCGATGCAGCGTCAAATCGATTCTATGTCGAATAGTTAGTTGCATGCGGCACGCGGTCGTAGATAATGACAGCCGTTGCTGTGAGCCGTGAAGGCGAAGGGGAATGCCTCACAGCCTGTTAGAGCTCGGTTGGATCACGTTGTGCGGCGCGAACGAGAGTCGCGGTGGACTTGAGTGATGGAAACGGAGCTGGGTTGGTTTCGAGGGTTTTTTTCAAGGAGCGTGCGATGATCCGTCGCGTTTTATTTGGGGCCCTATTGGTTCTTCCCGCGGTTTTTGCCAATGCAGCAGATTCAAACGGACTCAAGGAAGGCAAAGTCGAATTAAAGTCGGCCGGTGCTTTGGCGTTTGGCCCGAACGGTATCTTGTTCATCGGCGATTCGACGCAAGCGACCGTATTTGCAATCGATACAAAGGATAGCAAGCAGACTGATAAGTCGGCCATTAACGTCAAGGGAATCGGCGCCGCTATCGCCGGCATGTTGGGCGTTGAAGAAAGTCAGATTTTGATTGCCGACATGGCTATCAACCCGATTAGCGGAAACGTCTACTTGAGCGTGGCACGCGGACGAGGTCCAGATGCCCAAGTCTTAATCCTTCGCCGTGGAGCCAACGGTGAGGTTGAAGAACTGTCACTCGATTCAGTCGCATGTGCCGAAGCCAAACTTCCGAACGCACCTGCCCCTGGTGGCACTGGTCGTAGAAATCTCCGCAGCCAGTCGATCACGGACTTGGAATTCCATGGTGATCGCATTTTCATTGCCGGTCTTTCGAATGAAGAATTTGCATCGACGCTCCGTTCAATCCCGTTTCCATTCAAGAAGGTGAATAAGGGAATTAGCGTCGAGATCTTTCACGGTGCCCACGGCCGTTTCGAAACTCGATCGCCGGTTCGCACTTTTACGTTTTACGACATCGCCAAAGAGGCACACATTCTGGCAGCGTACACTTGCACGCCTCTGGTAAAGTTCCCAGTTAGTTCGCTCGATGTGGGCGAAAAAGTGCTCGGGACAACGATTGCCGAACTGGGCAATCGAAACCGACCATTGGACATGGTTGCCTATCAACAGGGAGGCGAAGATTTCATTCTCCTGTCCAACAGCGCCCGTGGTGTCATGAAAATCTCGACCAGCGGGATTGATCGCAAAGACGGGATCGAAGAAAAGATCTCGGGTACATCGGGCCAGTCGTACGAGACTTTAAAAGATCTCGTCGGTGTGATGCAACTCGACAGACTCGACATGAAGCGAGCAGTCGTGTTGATCAAAGACGACAGCGGCCAGCATTTGAAAACTATCGACCTGCCATAGGCTAGGACCTTCGATCGAGCTAAACAACGTCCGGAGTTCAAACTCCGGGCGTTGTATTTTTGTTGAATCATAAGGAAGAAGAGCGTCATGCGTACGGTCGCTGCAACTAACTTGGCTTTTTGGATGTCAATCGTCACTTTTGCAGGCGAACCGGTTGAAATCGAAATACCTCGTGCCAACGTCGACCCGACCAACGCCCAGTGCGTTGTCCACCATTTGCCCGACTCCTTTCTCCAGCAGTATCGAGATGCCGGCGCCCAGTCCAAAGGCTGGCGGGATTGGTTTTCTGTGCACGTCGTCCAACAAGACCGCCCCGTGCCAACAGCGATGGCGGGAGAGTACCGAATTCGTGGTGATTCGGTCGGATTTCGTCCCAGATTTCCGTTTCGCCGCGGGGTCGGGTATATCGTTCGCGTGAATCTACCAGGCGAAGAAGAACTTCGTTCGGATCGCTTTACCTTCCTGAGGCCCGCGGCCAGCCAAGCGCGGGTCGAACAAATCTACCCGTCGGCCGACGTTCTGTTCGGAAATCACCTCAGGTTCTACATCCAGTTTTCGCGTCCGATGTCACGGGGGGCCGTCTATGAGAACATCGAGCTATTGAACGAACAAGGGGACCCCGTCGAAGCCCCTTTTCTAATGTTGGACGAGGAGCTTTGGGACCCGGACCAGAAACGGCTAACGCTGCTGTTTGATCCGGGGCGAGTGAAGCGAGAATTACTTCCCCGCCAAGAACTCGGCCCGGCAATTGTCGAGGGACGAACGTACGTTCTCAAAATAAAGGACACACTCCAGGATGCGACCGGCCGCCCGATAAAACCCTACCAGAAACGCTACAAGATTCTGCCACCTGACGTGACTCAGCCCAAACCAAAAAAATGGACGGTCGCCCCACCGACCGGACCAGACCAACCATTGCAGATCCAATTCCCAAAGTCACTCGACTGGGCGATGTTACATCGAGTGCTGAGAGTGGTGGATGCGGACGGCCAGGCTTTGGCCGGGTCCACGGTAATCGGTAAGCACGAGAAGTCCTGGCAGTTTACGCCAGACAACAAGTGGGCAAGGGGGAAATATCGAATCCTTATCGATTCTCACTTGGAAGATCCCGTCGGCAATAGTATTGGCCGGCCATTCGAAGTCGACCTGCTCCGCCCGGTCGAGAGAACGGTCCCAATCAGTCACGTCGTTCTTTTGTTTACCGTGCGTTAGGGGCTTCGTTTTCGTCGAAGTCCACTGCCATCAGCACTGGCAGAGATCCCGTGGGAATGTCATCTTCAAGCACTAAGTGAAACGGCCCTGGCGCATGGAAGAACTAGTTTTTCGGCCGGTTCGAGATCTGCAACGTCTGATCCACGCCGGTGAGTTGAGTTCTCGAGAACTCGTTGACGCATGTTTGGCGCAGATTCACAAGGTGAATCCGAAAGTCAACGCTGTTGTTACGTTGGATGAAGAGGGAGCTCGAGTTCGAGCATTGGCTGCCGATGAGCGGCAGGCTTCTGGCGAAGTACTTCCACCGCTACATGGAATCCCCGTTGCTCACAAAGATCTCGTGGAAACCGCCGGTATGCGGACGACGTACGGCTCACCTATCTATAAAGATCATATACCGAAAACCGATGCCCTCGTGGTGCAACGCTGGCGGGCTGCCGGAGCCATTTCGATTGGGAAAACAAATACGCCTGAATTCGGTGCCGGCTCGCAGACTTTTAACCGAGTATTCGGCGCCACTCTCAACCCGTTTGACTTGAGTCGTACGTGTGGAGGCAGCAGTGGTGGTGCCGCTGTTGGATTGTCATGCGGCATGTTTCCGCTGGCCGATGGAAGCGACACCGGTGGTTCATTGCGCAATCCGGCTGCGTTCTGCAACGTTGTCGGTCTTCGTCCGTCGGCCGGCCGAGTCCCCAATCTCTGCGACGAAACAGCGTGGTTCACGCTGTCCGTGTCAGGGCCAATGGGAAGGACTGTCGACGACGTGGCACTCGGATTCGCAGCGCTGGCTGGACCAGATTCGCGGTGTCCCATCAGTTTGCATGAGCCGGGAGAGGCCTTCGCTAAGCCGAAAATCGTGGATCCTAACAACATCCGAGTTGCCGTTTCCACCGACTTTGGCGGCTTGCCGGTGCAGCCCGAAGTGGTAGACGTAATTCGAGAATCTGGGGATCGATTGGCCAACCTCGGCTTTCAAGTCGACGATGCGAGTCCAGACCTGCGAGATGCCGACGAGATCTTCAAAATGCTACGCGCTTGGAAATTTGAATTGAAGTTCACCGAGCTCATAAAGAACCATCCCGACAACATCAAGGATACGATCATTTGGAATGCCAAGGAGGGAGAGAAGATCAGCGGGCCACAACTGGCTCGAATGGAGACGAAACGCACGCGTCTGTTTCGCCGCACTCATCGGTTTTTTGAAAGTCACGACTTCTTGATCGGACCGGTCACCCAAGTCTTGCCGTTCTCTGTTGCTCAGGCGTATGTGGATCAGATCAATGGCGTCCAATTAGAGACCTACATCGATTGGATGAAATCTTGTTACTTGATTTCGGCCACAGGTCTACCTGCAATCTCCGTTCCGGGAGGATTCTCGCCGGACGGACTCCCAGTCGGCCTACAGATCATTGGCGGCCCTCGCAATGACCTGGGTGTGCTGCAAATGGCGAAGACGTGGGAAGCGGCGACCGAATACGGCAAAAGGCGACCTTCGGCCGCCGGCCTAAACTGAGAAAGTGATCAACTCTGATTGGGACGACGACAACAATTCCCCGCAACAACGACACAGCCTGTCGGTTCGAATTCCTCGTAGGCGTCCTACTTTGACACATAGCAAACCGAAGCTCGATAGAGTGGGTAAGCTAGCCGGTGACTCCCCGTTGAAACTCCCCAAAAAAACTAATTTCTCACCGGTAGATTCAGTACTTCTGCGGCGTTTAATCTTCCACTCGCGGGGAGGATAGTCGCAGCTCCCAACCGCGCGGCGGCCAGAGCCGCCAAGGACCTGGAAGGTCGAGTCAGAAGGCTAATGGTCAAGTAGTCGCTCTGGATCGTCATCGCGTGGTGGAGGAAGTCGCCCCTCGACAAGATGAGCTGTGGTCTTTCTGGCCACGAGCCAATGAAATACGATTCGAAGAGGTTCGGCACAGACCGAGCCTCTTTTTTTCGTTCTTGGTCAAAAATGCGGCAAGGCGGTGGGATGTATGGGCACGGGGCCGGTGGGGATGGCGAGTTTTTAGCACTAAGTCCACAGCCAGCTAACGCGATCAGCTCACACAAGCGACTTTTTCAGCGGGCTAACAGGCCAAGGTTGCATGTTGACGAATCGGCGTCTCCTTGATAAATTTGCGGGATTATCGCCGAAATGTACGGCGTGAATTCATTTTTTTGATGATTGTCCCCCTCCGGTGAAGGGTATTCCCTGTGGCCTGTCACGGCCATCGCCAGGTGACGATCCGGGAGTGTGAAATGTCGGAATCATTAGTGAAGGAACTTGTTGAAGCGGGCGTGCACTACGGCCACCGCGCCAGTCGCTGGAACCCCAAGATGGCGCCGTACATTTACGGCAAAAGAAACAAGATTCACATCCTCGATATTCGCGAGACGGTGCGAGGATTACTGCGAGCGAAAAAATATGTCGCTCAGGTCGCCAGTCAGGGTAGTTTGGTTCTATTCGTGGGTACCAAGCGACAGGCAAGCGATCCGATTGAGCAAGAATCGCTTCGTTGCGGGATGCCATTTGTCGCGCAACGTTGGTTGGGCGGAGCACTGACAAACTTCCGCACGGTCCGCAGTCGGCTCGGTCGACTTGAAGAGCTTGAGACGCTTCGAAGCAGCGACGAATTGTCGACTTACTCGAAGAAAATGCAATCTGCTCTCAACCGTGAATACCGCAAGATGTATCGTAACCTGAACGGCTTGCGAACGCTCAATCGGTTACCCGAGTGCATCTTTGTTGTCGACCCAAGCAAGGAAAAAAACTCGATCCGCGAAGCCCGTTCATTGGGTATTACAACAGTCGCATTGATTGACACCGATTGTGACCCCGATTTGGTGGACCTGCCAATTCCAGGCAATGACGACGGGATTCGAGCGGTCGAACTGATAGTCCGTCATATGGCAGACGCAGTGAACGATGGAAAAAAACTGACGGCAGCGGCCAAGAAAAGCGACGCGGCCGAATCCGCGAAAAGCTAGTCTGGCCGTTGATCGGCAACGTCGACCAGCGACAGCGTTTGCTGGAGTGAACCTTCCGATCTTGAACCGGTTCTATTTCGATAATGTGCCTGGTGCCAATTGCGAGCAGGCTTAACCATACGAAACAAACGTGAAGGAGAGTACGCTCATGGTAACTGCGGCTGACGTAAAGGCACTCCGCGAAAAAACGGGCCTGCCGCTGATGGACTGTAAGAGAGCGTTAACCGAAGCGAATGGTGACGCGGAGGCAGCCGTGCAACTATTGCGAGAACGTGGCGCCAAACTAAACCGAGATCGCGCAGATCGGGTGACTGAGTTTGGTCGTTTTGGCTTGTACTTCAACCAAGATCCAGGGGCCGGAGCGATCGTCGAATTGAAGTGCGAGAGTGCTCCAGTCACCGCGAACGAAGATTTCATCGCGCTTGCTGACGGTCTGGCCCAGCAGTTGGCGACGGGGCCGGGAGCAGATAACGCCGATGAACTCCTCAGCCAACCCTCGCCCACGGCGCCGGGTTCAACACTACGTGAGCAGAAGGACGCGTTATTCAACCGAATTCGAGAAGTTTTCAATGTCGGTCGGATCTGTCGCATTGACGGTCCGTGTGCCGCCTACCTTCACCCCGGCTCCACCGTCCATGGTGTCCTGCTGGAAGGAACTGGGCCCGATGCGTCCAAGCTACGCGACATCTGCATGCATGTTGCCGCACTGAGTCCGGATTGCTTGACGGTCGACGACCTGGATCAGGAGACCGTCGAGAATGAACGCAAGATTCTTCGCGAAGCCGCGTTGGCCGAAGGAAAGCCCGAGAATATTGTCGACAAGATGGTCGAGGGTCGGATAAGAAACTTCTACGCTGAACGAGTGCTGATGGAACAGCCGTTCGTAAAAAGCGAAAAAGAAAGCGTCGGTAAATTCGCCAAGTCCAACGGCATTGAAGTCAAGCGATTCGTGCACTGGATTCTGGGCGAAGACTGACCCCATGTATCGGCAGCCTGCCAAAATGTGTAAAAAAGGAGGACAAGCAAAGTGCTTCTCCTCCTTTTTCCTTTTTCCACCGTTGGCGAACAAGACGACCCGTGCATTGGGGCCATTTCCAGCCATGCTAGCATCCTTTGTTTATAGGAGCTTCTGATGTCGGACAGCGAGTCACCTGTATTTGGCCGAATTATCCTGAAGCTGTCTGGTGAGAGTTTTAGTCATCACGGGGAACGCGGTATCAGCATGGACGAGGTCGTCAAGATCTCGTTGCAAATCAAGGAAGCACAGCAACAAGGTTGCCAAGTTGCCGTCGTGATCGGCGGTGGGAACATTCTTCGTGGGGCTCAGTTCACAAGCAGCAACGCAAACATTCACGAGGCAACGGCCCATTATATGGGCATGCTGGCAACAGTCATCAACGGCTTGGCCCTGCAAGATGCCTTGGAATCCCTGAACTGCAAGACTCGATTGATGACCGCCATCAAGATGGACGGCGTCGCGGAGCCCTATATTCGTCGCCGAGCTCGACGGCACCTGGAGAAAGACCGGATCGTGATCTTGGCCGCCGGCACGGGCGGTCCCTTTGTCACAACGGACACAGCTGCGGCATTACGAGCTCTGGAGTTGGGTGCGGATATCGTCATGAAGGCAACTCGAGTTGATGGAGTCTATAGTGACGATCCTGAGAAAAATCCCCATGCGGTGAGGTACACTCAACTCGACTACGCTACCGTCCTTGAAAAGGGATTGCGTGTCATGGATTCGACAGCAATTGCGCATTGCATGGAACATAAGATGCCAATTTTGGTATTCAACTTTTCCGAAACCGGAAATATCCTAAAAGCCGTGCGTGGTGAAAAAGTAGGTACGTTGATTACGCCTCGCACCCCGGCCGTAAGTGCTAACTAAGCAGCAAGCTCATTCCACAACTCGGCGGAAGGAAACTGAAATGTCTAACGAAGAAATCCTGTTCGACGTCGAAGAACGGATGGAAAAGACGATCAGTGTGCTAAAGAACGCTTTGGCCGGGATTCGAACCGGGCGGGCAAACCCCGGCTTGGTTGACTCAGTGCGAGTGGATGTATACGGTCAACCGACTCCGATCAAACAGCTCGCATCCGTTGCGGCGCCGGAGCCGAGTCAGATCGTCATTCGCCCCTTCGATCCGACCATCGTGAAGGATATCGAGAAGGCTATTGTGGCCAGTGATCTGGGCTTCAATCCTCAGAACGACGGCCGCTTGATCCGGATCAATGTCCCGGCTCTTTCCACAGAAGTCCGACGAAAAATGGTAGGTCGCATCAAGGAACTAAGCGAAGATGCGAAAGTCTCCATTCGAAATATCCGTCGCGATGGAAACAAGGCCGCCGACCAGTCCGAAAAGGCCAAGGAGATCAGCGAAGACCAACGTGACGACATCAAGGACCATATTCAAACGCTCACCAAGAAAGTTGAAGAGTCCGTGTCGAAAGCCACTTCAACGCGTGAGTCTGAAGTGCTGGAAAATGACTGACGACACTTTTTGTGTTTAGTGTCTTAGTGTGAGACAAGGTCAAATGCTGCTCACACAAGGCCACGAAGTTCCCGTTGGCAGCACTCGCTCCACTGCTGGCTACTCGAAATCCGCCAGGATTTTATTCTTCAAATTGGGAATATAGTTTCGTAGTCGCCGGTCAAATCCGGGCGTTGAATCGGGCAGCTTGCCAATGGAATCAGCCAGCGACTTTGCACCATTGCCCAGCGCATCGATGGCGTTGAGTGCCAACATGGCCACATAGATCCCTTGGAGCTGGGGGTTTGCCGCGTCGATCAACACCTTGTTTACCTCCGCCAAATGACTCGCATCACCATATTGACCGAGTGCCTGAGCGGCGAGAATCCGTACATAGGGTGAATCATCGTTGAGAGCCTTCGCCAACGCTCGTTGACTTAGGTCGTCATCCGCTTTTCGAATCAGCAATCCCATTGCACCCCAATAACGGACGGCACTCTCCGGATCCACCAGAGCCTTGCGAACGGCTGCGAGTGATTCATCGTCAAACGCTGCGGCCTGCTCGGCCGCCGCCATGATTTTCTCAAGAGGGTAGCGGTGCGGATCGTGGCCCAATTCGTAAGGAGTTTGGTCGGCAGACAGTGAGTGCATTTCGCCTTCCGGTAGAAATCCAAGGTCACGGATTTCCAACGCCCACTCTCGTTGCGCTGCACGCAACTTGAGAAGTACGCCTCGATGTTCCGACGAGTCGACGAGATTATTCACTTCATCCGGATCGGCTTGCAAATCGTATAACTCCTCGGCCGGCTTGGTCTCCCAAAAAAAGGTGCGGGGAGGTTCGAGTTTTCCAGCATCATACAGCTCTCGCCACACTCGAGTGGTGGGAGTTTTGAACATGTAGGCAATGTACTGGCCGTAGATTTTGTGCGGCATGTAGTTTCGAACGTAGATGTACCTCTTGTCACGTACGGAACGGACCATGTCATACCGCTCGTCCATGCGACCGCGGAAACCAAAGTTGTACATCCGTGGTGCCGCCTCGTGGACGCCAAAAAAGGCTGCGCCTTGCATCCACTTTGGCGGCTCAACACCGATCAAACTCAATAAGGTCGGCGCCAGGTCAATGAACCCGACCAATCGATCGGTTGCCGCACCCTCCTCGTATTCAGCGGGGCGAAGATGCTTCCACTTGTCGGGAATGGACACGATCAGCGGTACGTTGAGCCCGGAATTGTAAGTCCATCTCTTACTTCGCGGCATTCCGGAACCGTGGTCGCCGTAGTAGAAGATAATTGTGTCTTCGGCCAAACCCGCATCTTCCAACTCGCGGAGGTTATTGCCGACCAACTGATCCATCTGACTGACGATGTCGTAGTATTGGGCCCAGTCCTGGCGAACCTCTGGAGTATCCGGGTGGTAGGCTGGGACTCGTACTAGAGCTGGATCATGAATCTGTTTGTGAGGACGGGTTCGGATCTTGCTTTCGTGGCAGACCGTGTGGTTGAAAATTGCAAAGAACGGTTGACCCGCGGCACGGTTCCTCCAATGAGCCTTTCTTGAAGAGTCATCCCAAACTGTACCGACTTTGCGAAGATTGTAGTCTTCCTTGCTGTTGTTCGTACAGTAATAGCCTTGTTTGCGAAGCAATTGAGGGTACATCTGCATAAAGGCCGGGAGGCTAGTCATGCTACGCATGTGTTGGGCACCGGTTGACGGTGGATACACGCCGGAGATGATCGTCGTTCGCGCCGGTGCACAGACGGGTGCAGTCGACCAGGCGTTCAGATAGCGAAGGCCACGTTCGGCAAGTCGATCCAAATTGGGTGTGGTTGCAAACTTGTCACCATACGCACCCAGCTGACTTCCGTTGTCTTCGCTCGTAATCCAGAGAATATTCGGTCGATCGGCGGCGACCACAGAGCATGGCAGCGTTGCCATGACTCCGATGACCAAGAAGACCGCGACCTGGAGTTTTTCTAGATGATGCATGGTGGCCTCGGGGTGTGAATCTCTGATTGAGAATCTAATACTATGAGCGGAAAATTACGCATAAGTCCGCATCTCGAACTATGACATCATTTCCTTCATCCGACGCTGCATTTCATCGTTCGACACGTCCTCAACTAGTTGCGTCTGCGTGTATCGAATAAGGGCAACCCAATTAGGCCGGCGCAGTATACCGCGCCGCATGTCGTGTCGTCTGCCAGCTGCGGGAGTGATTCCCCAGAATCAACAAGCCCGGCGCCTACTAGCGTCAATAAATTATTTTTCGACGGTGACTAGTTTGGCTCCGCGTCCGAATTTTGCTGGGCGATGATCGCTTCCAGTGATTTGATTTGCTCACGAATGTCGTCGGCTTCCGCTTGATTTTCCTCGAGCAACGATTGCAGCCGAACAAGTCGTTTTTCCGGTGTAATTCCAGTCAACCGGTAAACAATTTCGAAGAGTAACAAAGCGCGAAATGCTTTGACCGCCAAACCTCGCAGGCGATAGACGCGGCCCATGCGACTAAGTTGCTGGACCTTGGCCAATTTTGCTAATCGCATAGCCCGTACGGCTCGCAAAGATCGCAGGAACGACACCAGCGGCAGCAAGATGATGACGAGATCGATCCAGTGGTCTTTGCAGTAGGCGATCTTCTTGTCAGCGACTGAGTACATCACGATAAACTCAAACGCGAATGCGAACCAAATGGTCCCGGTCCCGACATGCAATAAGGCACGCAACCAATAGGTGTTGGCGATACGTTCCTGCATTGTGAATTCGACGAGCAGAATGGGGAGAATCATCAATGCGATGATGATCATCGGGCCGCCGAAAGCCTTACCCAGTCGTTTGCGAAGGTCGTCGTCGACTTCGCACCAAGCCCAGGTTGGCATCCAGATCCGCAAGTCCATTTCTGGGTTACGGGCTCCCATCCGGAGTGGCGGGATCAGGCAGGCTAGGATTCCGTCTCGCCAACGTCGATGTTCCGGTGGACACAATAGGCGGGCAACCACGAAGTCGAACCAAAAGAGAGGCCATATCAGAATGCAGCCGTATACCAATCCTTGACCAACCGATGTCGCCATAGAATTGGTCACCTGGAGATCGGTCGAGATTCGTTCTAACCGCGGCACGTCGACCCACAAGACGATCAGAGCAGCAATCATACCCAAGAATAAGAGTGACAACGCAAACATGGGTGGCGAAAGAACGTCAACCAACTTGTGGTGGATTCGCTTTGTCGTTGGGTCGATCATACGCTGGTCTCGTCAATTGAATCTATGTGCAATTATGTCGACGAACGGTCGTGGTTGCTAGGCAGGAGACGGTCGCCATCTCGCTGGCGATCCTGCCGACGCAATTGCGAGTCAGAGAAATCATCTCGACAAGACCACGAAAAGCGACAGCAGCCGGCACCTGCAAGCAAAACCCAAGAATCGGCTATCGCACAACCATGCGTTCACGAACGCATTAACGTAATGCCGAACGGCGTTGTTCGGACGCGTTCCACGGAGTGTTGCGGTGGGTCACATGCCCCTCACGCAAAACGGTCGTCTTTGGTATGTTGGTAGTCCATGAGCGAGCCAACGTCAATTGTCCCAGGGCCACTAGAGTCGACCGATGTTCGACCGAAGATACGTCGCCGCATTGTGTTGCCGGTATGCCTGTTCTACTTAACGTGTCTCTCGACGTTTTGGGCTGGCTCAACGGGACAGCCGATTATCTACATACAGGATTCGCTGAACGAAGCCAGCTTGATGCCTATTCGCGCCGTTTTAGGTCAAAACTGGCATTTGGGACTCTCGTACATGGCTGCAATCTTGGGCATCCTTTTCGCTCATGAAATGGGCCACTTTCTGGCAACACTGAAGTACCGAATTCCGGCAAGCCTTCCTTTCTTCCTCCCTCTGCCCATTTCGATGATTGGCACCATTGGAGCGGTGATTGGGATGGATGGCCGGCGAGCGAACCGCAAGGAGATTTTTGATATCGGAATAGCGGGTCCTCTCGCCGGATTGGTCGTCGCGTTACCGGTAATGTGGTACGGCGTCACCCATTTGGAATTGCACACGGAAAACGGAGAGGGCTCTATGGTGCTCGGAATGCCGTTGCTTGTGCAATGGATGATCGCACTGGGAGGACCTGCTGATGTGCCTGCAGGAGGCATTCCGTTGGGACATTTGTTTGGAAATCCATTCTTTCTGGCCGGCTGGGTCGGTTTGCTAATCACCGGCCTGAACATGTTACCTGCCAGCCAGCTAGACGGTGGACATGTGCTCTACTGTGTCTTTGGCCGCGCCGCTCGACACATCGCAAGAGTCTTCATCTTGGCCGCCATTGGATTTATTCTGTCGGATATCCAACACAACCAGATCTGGATCTTGATGACTGTATTGGTCCTGTTCATGGGAGTTACGCACCCTCCAACCAAAGACGACTCGGTCGACATCGGTTGGTTTCGTCGAATTCTAGGGGTCGTTTCACTGACCATTCCGTTACTCTGTTTTCCCCCTAACGCGATCCAGGCTCTATGAATGACTCGGGCCGGTCTCATGAGCGTCCAAGTTCAACGGCCAGTCAGGCGTTCACCGGCCGAACGTTGGTGCTGCTAGCAGCCGTCCTATGGAGCACGAGTGGCGTTTTCGCCAAGTCGCCTTCACTCCAGGGGTGGGACGGCTTGACAATGGCTTTTTGGCGAGCCGTTTTTGCCGCGATCGTACTGACTCCCTTGATACGCCGCCCAAAATTCACCTGGCCGATGGTACCGATGGTCATGTCGTTCGTGATGATGAACTGGACGTTTCTGACGGCCATGACGTTGTGTGAAGCAGCTGCGGCAATTTGGTTACAGCAGATTGCACCTGTTTGGGTTTTTCTTGGCAGTGTCCTGTGGTTTGGCGAGTCGGCACGAAGGGGCGACTGGTGGATGTTGGTGCTGGGAATGACCGGAGTGTTGGTGATTCTCTGTTACGAGCTGACCCATTCGACAAGTGGAGTGTTTGGCGTAGCCTGCGGTCTCGCGGGTGGCGTGACCTACGCTGGCGTCATTCTCTCGATCCGACGACTGCGCGAGCACGACGCTTGCTGGCTGATCGCCTTAAATCACTGGGCAACCGTGCTGTTGTTGGCCCCGTTCGTCTTCCTACCTGCGTTACACGGCGACGGGCCTGTATGGCCGACAGGCACTCAATGGTTCTACCTAGCTGGCATGGGAGTATTTCAAATGGGGTTACCCTACGTGATATTCGCCCAAGGTCTCAAGCGAATCCCTGGCCACGAGGCGTCCGGAATCGCGTTGCTCGAACCAATTCTGGTACCCCTGTGGGTTTTCTTGGCCTGGCATAACCACGAGACGTACAGCCCCCCCACATGGGCCACATTTGTTGGCGGAGCGGTGATCTTGGCTGGTCTGCTCATCCGCTACATACCGCGCTCGGAACCCGCGGGCGAACGGGCCTAAGAGCATCGACCCATTGCTGCCGACGCAAGGCATCGATATCATTGTGCTTTTGTTTTCTCAAATGAGAGATTGCCCTAAGATGCGACATGTGCTGTCGGCGTTAGTGCAAAATGTGCCCGGGGTGTTGTCACACGTCGCCGGCATGTTGGCCTCCCGCGGATACAATATTGATTCGTTGGCCGTCGGCGAAACAGAGGTTCCAGATTTATCCCGGATGACCTTCGTTGTCGTTGGTGATGAACACGTCCTTGAGCAGGTGCGAGGGCAATTGCAAAAAATCGTCACCGTCGTCAAGGTCGACGATATTAGCTCGAAGGAGTATGTCGAGCGAGACTTGATGCTTCTGAAAGTCCACGCGCCGCCGGACGGTGGTCGCAGTGAAGTTCGAGAATTGGTGGAGATCTTTCGAGCCAAGATCGTTGACGTCGGTGCCGAAGAATTGATGATCGAGATCTCCGGACGCGAGAATAAGATTGTCGCATTTGTTGAACGAATGCGGCCATATGGGATACGTGAGTTGGTGAGAACCGGACGCATCGCGATGGTTCGTGGCGGATTAGGGAAGGTCGGCAAATCCGAGTAAGGGCCTGGTGGTGTGTCACAGCTTTATTTTGGTGTCGAGCCGCAGTCCGTTACCCGATGCGTAAGCGAGGGAGAAGCTGCACTTTGCGTCGCCTACGCATCGTGTTACCTCGGCGCTTCCCAAACTACTTTTTAATCGTGACAAAGCACTAGTGGACTTTGTCCGCCGCGATTTCACAGACTGACATTGAGAGTATGCAAAGCACATGACCGCGAAAATTTACTATGACAACGATGCTGATCTGTCCCTCCTGAAAGACAAGACCATTGCGATCTTGGGCTATGGCTCACAGGGACATGCTCAGGCACAGAACCTACGTGATAGCGGCTGCAACGTCATTGTTGGCCAGCGTCCGGGAAGTGCCAACTATGACTTAGCGGTTCAGCACGGATTTGAGCCTTTGCCGATTGACGAGGCGACCAGTCGTGGCGATTTGGTCAACATGCTCCTTCCGGACGAAGTCCAAAGCGATATTTATCATAGCCAGATCCGGGAGAACCTGGAACCAGGTAATATCCTGATGTGCTCACACGGCTTCAATATCCACTTCGGCCAGATTGCACCACCGGAGGGAGTGGACGCCCTGCTGGTCGCCCCCAAGGGCCCGGGGCACCTTGTTCGCAGCGAGTACGAAAAGGGGGGTGGCGTGCCCGCCCTGATCGCGATGAGCGAGGGTGCCAGCGAAGAGACAAAACAGCTCGGGCTGGCCTATGCCAAGGGCATTGGTGGCACCCGTGGTGGCGTGATTGAAACGACCATCGCTGAAGAGACCGAAACCGACTTGTTTGGCGAGCAAGTAGTGCTGTGTGGCGGAGTGAGTGAACTGGTGAAGGCAGCCTTCGAGGTCCTTGTCGAAGCCGGCTATCAACCGGAAATGGCATACTTTGAGTGTCTTCACGAGCTGAAGCTAATCGTTGATCTATTCTACGAGGGTGGTCTCAGCTATATGAGGTACAGTGTATCGAACACGGCCGAGTATGGTGACTATTCTCGTGGTCCACGGATCATCACCGATGAGACTCGCGTGGAGATGCGAAAAATCCTCTTGGAGATCCAAAACGGTGATTTCGCGAGAGAGTGGATCTTGGAAAACAAGGCAGGGGCACCCGGGTTCTTGGCGCGTCGTCGTCGCGATCGGAATCTACAAATTGAACAGGTCGGCCAGCGGCTGCGGAGCCTAATGACCTGGATCGATGCCAAGAACGTCTAGAGGAGATCACAACCGCTGCCTCGATCTGATCAAGATCTTACCACGCGAACACTCCACCACGTTGATACGTTAAGGGGAAAACGCAGATGGACTATGAAGATACCTTGAAGGTGTTTGAAGGACTGCAGCCCGGTGACCGTGTTGAGCTCAGTCATGAGGTCAAGGTTGGATTTCGTCGTTGGAATACGAAGACGACGGGAACGGTCGTGCATGCCGAACGCCGTCGGCACAGCCTCCACCATCAACGACACAGTGACGACAAAGTCTATAGTGACACGATTGTGTTGCGGCGTGAAGATGGAGAATTAACCACCGTGACACTTGACGAGTTTTCGAGACTTCACAAAGTCGACGTGCTCACCGCAGCAGACGATGATTGAGGTTGATCGCCAAAGTAACCCGAAGGGAAAGCGAGCGATGGCAAGACTACAGCTTCGCTCTCGCTTACGCATCGGGTTACGACAGCGGACTAGGAACTGCGATTCACCGATATGAGCCAACCAGTCACTTCTCCGCCCGAGGTTAAGACGCCCGTGGAACCTTCCCCTGGCCGCCTTTTGAGTTGGGTGATGATAGCGGTGGCGGCGTGGGGTGGAATGCTAGCTCTGGGAACGTTCCTCTTCGGCCTGGACGAGGAGACTGGCAAACCCGTCTACAGCCCCAATCCGGCCCGTGGTTTGGTCGTGTTGGCTGTTGTGGGGACGTTTCTCGGCGTGTGGTGCCTCGCCTTGAGATCACGCAAACGACACAATTCTAACAAATAGCAGCTCTTTCCTTTCCCGGTAAGTCCGCGAGAATAGATCTGTCTGAATTAGCGTTTGCAGTACCGATAGGGAGGCGCCTGCTGATGACACAGTTTCCGGCAGACCACGGCGAGTGGGACGCGTCAACAAATGACGTAAAGGTCGGCGGAGTATCGATCGGTCAATACCTCATTCGCCGATTACAGGATTATGGGTTGCGGGATCTGTTCGGAATACCCGGCGACTATGTGCTGAACCTGTACGGCATGTTGGAACAGAGTCCGATACGCGTCATCGGCTGTACTCGGGAAGATTGTGCGGGATTCGCCGCCGACGCGTACGCGCGAATCAATGGGCTGGGGGCCGTTTGTGTCACCTATTGTGTCGGCGGGCTAAGTGTCTGCAATTCGATTGCCGGTGCATTCGCTGAAAAGTCACCCGTCGTCATGATCACCGGGTCACCCGGGCTGGCGGAACGGGTGAACAATCCACTGCTTCACCATAAGGTCCGCGACTTTCGCACCCAGCTGGAAGTCTTTGAAAAGCTCTGTGTTGCCTCGACCGAGATCTCGGACCCGGTCAACGCCTTTCGGGAAATTGACCGCGTGCTGGATGCCGCGATCCGATTCAAACGCCCAGTCTACATTGATATCCCCCGCGATTTGGTCGATCTGGTGCCGCATGTAACGCACACCTATCAACGAACTCAGTGGAAAACGGACCCGCAAGTGGTGGCCGAGGCGGCCGATGAGGCAGCCGAGTGGCTGGAGAAATCGAAGCAACCGGTCATTATCGCCGGCGTCGAATTGCACCGATTTGGGCTCCAGGACCGCCTGCTTGAGTTGGCTGAGGGTTCACAGATCCCAATCGCCTCAACGTTGTTGGGCAAGAGCGTTGTCAGCGAAAAACTCCCCTTGTACATCGGTCTCTACGAAGGGGCCATGGGCGATGATGAAATCACTCAGTATGTCGAATCGAGCGATTGCATCGTGTTGCTCGGAGCATTCAGGACCGACATCAACCTGGGGATTTACACAGCCAACATCGATCCGGCGAAGTGTATCTATGCTACGAGTGAATCCCTGCGGATTCGACACCATCACTATCGAGGTGTTCTGCTTGACGACTTTCTTGTCGAATTGATCAAACGGAAGCCGAAACGTAGTGCGCCGCGGCTTCCCAATACACCTCGTGTGCCCGCCGGGCCATTCGTCGTGGAACCCGATGCGCCGATCACGATCAGCCGCCTAATCGCTCGGCTCAACGAACAACTTGATGCCGAGACGGTGGTGATCGCCGATATCGGAGATTCACTGTTTGCCGCAACCGAACTGGTGATTCATCAGCGCACCGACTTCTTGAGTACTGCCTACTACACGTCAATGGGGTTTTCAGTGCCGGCAGCGCTTGGAGCGTGCGTCGCCAAGCCTAACGATCGTGTGGTCGTGATTTGTGGTGATGGCGCATTCCAAATGACTGGCATGGAACTCTCGACCATCGTGCGACATGGGTTCAATCCGATCATTATCGTGCTCGATAACCATGGGTACGGGACCGAGCGGACATTGCACCCGGGAAATTGGGAATACAACGAAATTCATCCATGGGATTACGCCCGAATTCCCGATGTGCTACGCGGTGGAAAGGGGTACACCGTCAATACAGAAGGCGAACTGGATGAAACACTGCGTGCGGTGTGGGATGACCGCGCGGAGGTGAGCCTGCTTCACGTCAAATTGCCAACGGATGATCAAAGTGAGACACTGAGACGACTGGCAATGCGGCTATCAGAGCGAATCTAGGTGATTGCAAGCGAGGAGTGTCTATTGGGAGACAAGCCGACTTACGCGGTCTACCAGCGATGGCCCCAAAATGGGATCCAATGGATTCATCCCGAAGATGTGAATACCGTTCGCAAGTTGATTCCCAGCCGTCGGCTGTTTCGTCGAGAGCCCGATGATGGGGCCTATACCGTCTTTAGCTATGGCGAGCGGCAATTCCGCGTCCTGCCATCGATGCATTTGGCCGTGGACGGCGAAGGCTTGGACGTGGGTGACCAAATCGAGGTGAAGTCGCAGGTCGGACGGAATCGGCCATTTGTCGGTAGAATTCGCGAGATGCGGTGGAACGACCGCTACCGCCGAATCGAGTACTATTTGACGCGTTCGCAGCAACGTGTGCCGCGTTGGTATTCCTGGGACGAATTGCAGTGTCTTGAAAACAAGGAGCGTGTTCGCCAGAGCGATTCGTGATCACACGGGTTGTGCGAGCAGCTTGAGAAGCGTGGCACGCAACTGTCGCAACTTGGGTGCTGCAAGAACAATGCGACGCTCACCCGACTCGGCTTCGTCCGCCAAATGAGTTTGCTCGGAATCCAACATCAAAATTGCGGGAACGTCCTTCGTATTTTCCAGTTTCCCGAACGAGTTGAACGCTTCGACGGCTTCTCTTTCCAGGTCCGTCGTGCAGAAGACGACACAATCGGCGGCTTGGGCATTGTCATCGAAACGGGAAATTGCCCGACTTGGATCTGCGATGATGAGTACCCGATAACCACGACGTTTGAGACGATCGCGGAGCAAGTTCTGCATTCCGGTATGCGACTCGACTAACAACAATGTCCTTTCGACACCATCGGGAACGTCCGGCGCGTGATTGTCAATTTTGCGTGCTTCGGATTCCGCCACGTCGGTGGGAGCTTCTGCTCTATTTTCCAAGTGATCGACGCTCCGTTTGACCTCCGCCAGCATTTCGCGAGGTGACTGGTAACGTTTTTCCGGGTCCATTTCCATGGCCCGCGAGCAGACTTGCAGAACTGCGAGTGGCAGGTTTCTTACTCGTTCGTGAAGCGGAACAATGTCACGAAAGCGATTGATGTTAAGACGTTGAATCCGATCTTTGGTCTCAAAAAGAGGCGGTTGGCCACTCAGCATGTGATAGAGAATGCAACCGCAAAAGAAAATGTCGCTGCGGCGGTCATCCTTCCGCACATGCGTACCTCGCTCAAGCGTCGCGTAATCGATAGCCCGCGCGTTCGGCGTGTCTGCGATCTCGTCGTCCGTATTGCCCGATAAAGCGGCCAGGCCAAAATCCACCAACTTGGCTCGCCCTCTACTCGTGATCAACACATTCGACAACTTCATATCACGATGAGTGATCCCATGCTCCTCGTAGGCATAAACCAGACCCGCCACCACGTCGCGGAGGATCTTCATTGCGGTGAGAGAATCTAGTGTCTTGCGGACAAGCATCATTTCCCGCAGTGTTTGGCCCTCGACGAACTCCATCACCATGAAGGGAGATTTCGGATCGCCATCCACTTCATAGATCGGCACTACGTTGATGTGTCGCAGCGCAGCCCCCACCTTGCCTTCACGAAGAAACTGATCGAATTCCGCGATGTTGTCGCGATGGCGTTTTCGAAGCACTTTTACGGCGACAACGCGACCCGATTCCATGTCGACCGCTCGGTAGACCCGGGCAAATGAGCCCGACCCGATCATATAAAGAGGCTTGTATTTTCCATAGAAATAGCCGACTCGCTCGCCCTTGATGATTCTGTCCGTCTGAAAACTGGTGAGCAACTCCTGGCGAATCAACGTGGCCGTCAGTTGTTCAAGTGAAACGTCTTCCGTGCCAAGCTCACTCCAGACGGACTTCAGCTGCTGGGTATCGAGCAATCCAACCTCGAAAGCTCGCTGCGCAAACCTCTCTGTGGTCATCTCCGCCATAATACCTTGCGCTCCAGACTCAACAGGATCTCAGCCAATCATCGTATTCAACAGGTTCGCCGGTGGCAATGATTGGCCGTTTAGAAGTTCTCTGTGTCGTCTGAATCGGTATTTTCTCGCAGGCCGTCGCGTTCGCGTCGCGTAGCTTCCAGATCGAAAACCAAGTATTTCATGTCGAGTCTCAGTTGGCTGAGTGCCTCCTGGACTAACGTCAGAATGCGCCGTCGCCGACGTGTGCTCTCCACCACGCTACCGATTAAAGGCTCCAACGCGTCTCGGTACTTCACTGGAAGTGCTGCAATGGCTCCGGCAAGGTCCATGAGGTCCTTGGGCAGTTCGTCGCTGCGATTTGCCGTCAATCGTGATTGTGGTTTCGTCATGGTTCGCTCCCGGTTGCTTTGATCTGTGATGATAGTCCTTAATGCAGCCGGCGCGCCAAAACCGAGACTCAAATCTGCGGTACATACCGTAAATACTTACGAACAAATGACTTGCGTTGACTTTTTGGGTGAGGAGAAAAAGCCGTTGGATGGGAGAGGGCGTGGCAAATCGATCTAGCGAATCGTCGCAAAGCCTGATACAAGACCATCTTAGGTACTGACCTTGGGTCTCTGGTCCCTCGATGTGCATTCCAATCAACGCCTCGGATGACATGTTGCGAAAATGCCAAGTGTGATTCATAGAAACAACAATCGATAACGCCGCTGGGGGATTACCGTGTCAAAATCAGTGCGGCGAGTCCTGTTGGCTAGTTGCGTCGTGGTGCCCTTCTTGTTTTCTCGCTTGATGGGTGCGGAGGTCTACGACGGCTTTGAGGATGCGAGCAAGATTCACTGGGTACTATCTGACCACGACACCTCAGGATTACGGATACTGCAACACCGTCACTCTGGACGTGTGTTCCACACAGGTGCCGGTTCGGAGTCGATTGAACTGGATGTCGGCTACGGAACCCAACTCAATTTTCGATACGCGATTAAGCCGATATGGCTGAACTACGACATCGATATCTCGGTATGGCTCAAGTCCACCAGTCCGGGAGCGCAGCTGAAAGCCGAGGTTGTTCTTCCCAACACACTGGACGCGACCCGAAAAAAACCCTTGAGGATCCCGATTTACGGAGAAGTGTACGACCGGCACGGTCAATGGCAACGGCTCAGCATTCAGAATTCACTGGAGACGTTTCAAAAGAAGCTACCCGTTTTTCGTTCCCAGTACGGTTCCAATTTCGATATTAAAGGCGCGTACATAAGTCACTTGGTTTTGAATCTGTACGTTGGCCGGGGACGTACGATCACTTGGATTGACGACTTGGCAATCCAAGGTGCCATTACCGTCGACGAAACACAACACGTATTCGAAGGGCCAACAGCACTTGGTGATGGTGGTCTGGATAAATCGTTTCCGAGTAGCACGGTTGCCTTGCCGCAGGTCGTCGGCAGCCAGCTTGTGGGTGAGTTCCAAGCAGCAACCATCAGGCCAAGTGGTCCTGGGTCGCCTCAGCCAAAAGCAACCGATCGACGACCGATGTTCCTGCGGATCGCTCGCCATCGCGGCGAGTCGCTGCGGTGGCTCAAGTCCGTTGGTTTTAACGCCATATTATTAGACCGTCCCGTTACTCTTGAAATGAACGAGGAAGCGAAGTCGCTCGGAGTTTGGTTGATCGCCCCACCTCCGCATATTTGGGGCCGGACGATTGACCCGGAATTGACAAGCCGTGTCGCCCTGTGGTGGTTGGGAGATGACCTGCGAGAAACCGACTTACCGCGGATTCAAAAACTCGCTCACCAGGTACGCAATGACGACCCCTTTCGCCGAGCCATCGGCATTTCACCAAGTGAGAGTATCTGGCGATTTAGTCGAATCGCCGACATCATCATGTTTCGTTTCCCCGGTTTAGGTGGGGATGAAGAACTGGCCGAGCTCAGCGAGTGGATCTCGCGGCGGCAACTACAGAACTTTCGCCGCGGCGTTACGTTCGTTGAGTTGCCGACCGACTTTCCGGTGGAGCTGACCGACCAGTTACAGTTGTTAGGAATGGAGGGTGCTGGTGAGGCGCCGTTGGCACCGGAGCAACTGCAAGTGATGGCGTTTCGAGCGGTAGCTTCGGGCATCCGAGGACTCTGCCTTCAGGCCAACTCGCGTTTGGACCAAACCACCTCTGCCGCTAACGCTCGGGCCGCAGTCATCGAGTTGATTCAAAGCGACTTGGAAATAATTGAACCCTGGCTTGCCGGTGGACGCGTCAGCGAACGTCTTAGTCTTTCGAGCAACGGTCACGAGATTCGAAGTTTGAGAACGGATCGTTCCACGCTGCTATTCGTATTTAGTCGCCGAACTCAACAGCAACACGTTATCGGCGGACTGGCCGAAACGCCGCAACAGGTGGTAATTCCGCCCTACGGCGGCAATCCGTTAGTGCATGAAATCAGTTCCTACGGTCTAAATCGGTTGCGAATGCAGCGTGTTGCGGGTGCTCGCAGCATCACGCTTCCGACCGAGTCGCATGTCGCCCTGATCACGTTGACCGACGACCCATTGGCGATGCAACATCTAGTGAGAACGACGAACCCAGGTCAACAGCATCGTACCGAATTGGCGTTTGAAGTGGCCGCCCGTACCGCTGAACATGTTGACTTGATTCATCAGCAAATCAGTCGCTGGTCATCGCCCGACCCGCAGATTGAACGCTGGATGTCTGACGCACGAGGAAATCTCATGCAGGCCAAGGCGTTGATAAAGTCAGGGGATTTTCGTCACACCAACGTGTTTATTCAGCGAGCGCTCAATCGACTGTCGCATATTCGCGAACGCGATTGGCGGGATACCTCTAGCCCGTTTCCGCGGCCACAAACGACAGCGGCCGCGGCCGGATTCATGACGATTCCAGGACACCTAATGTTCCGCCAGAATATCTCTCAGGGAAACTGGGGAGGAAACGTGTTGCCCGGCGGCAACATGGAGTCTCTCGACCGATTACTCGGCTCGGGTTGGCAGCAACATGTCAACGAGCGGGGATCGGCCCACGGCGTGGCGTCTTTGGAAAGGAATCTACCACGTGGTGGTCGATCCTCGTTACAACTCGCACTCCGACAAAAAGGGACGCCAGTGATGGCTCATGAAGAGCCATCTATTCGCATCGTCACCGCGCCGATTCGCGTTCGCGCGGGCCAAATTATCCAGTACCGATGCGCTGCTCAACTTCTCGAGTCCTCGGGGTCGGAGACTCGCCTCGTTGTTCGCGACTCGATTGGCGGGACCGCTCAACAATGGTCGTTCCGTGAAACGTCCGAGGATTGGGAAGACGTGATGGCATATCGCGTGGCGACTAAAGACAGCGAATTCCAAATCGAATTAGTCCTCCGCGGCCTCGGTCGAGCTCGCGTTGATGAACTAGAGATTCGCATCTTGCAACGGTAGCGTTTCAACGCGATCGACGACAACGACACGCAGATCGCACACATTGGTATGTGTAGGGCCGGTGAGGATCAGTGACTCTGTCGCCACAAAAAAATGATAGGCATCATTCCGAATCAAATGGTCGGAAATTTCCATGTGAGATGACCGAACGATACGTGCCGTTGCAGCGTTGATACGGGCGCCGGCTGCGTCGGTTGGTCCATCTTCCCCGTCAGTACCACCACTTAGGAGACAGATCCCATCGACGTTGTTGAGTCCGATTTCCTGGAGAGCAGCCAGACAAAGTTGTTGATTTCGGCCACCTTTGCCACGCTTTCCGATCGGTGCAAGTTGCACGACTGGTTCACCGCCTGAGATCAAGCAATCGGGGCCAGGGGTGTCTCGCATACGGACGGCCAATTGAGCCAAATGTCGGCCGACATCCTCCGCCTGCCCCTCGGATTTGGACGCGGAGGTCATTGCATGGCTGTACCCCCGTCTTTCAGCTTCCAAGCCGGCCGCGTCGACAGCAACAGCGTTGTTTCCGATCACGATTGGGATCGACCGTGTTGAGATAGCCCCCGGGTCGGGCCGAGCGCGGTGCAGGGCTTGCACGGCAGCGGTAAAACGATCGTCCCGATCAAGGTGAAACATCCGCATTACATCAAGTGCATCGCGGGATCTGGTCGTGTCCGGAATCGTCATCCCCGACGCGATCACGTCCAACGGGTCTCCCAATACATCGGAGATGATGAGTGAGATCATGGTCGAAGCGCGGCAAGCCGTGGCCAATCGTCCGCCCTTGATCCGGCTCAAGTGTTTTCGCACTGTGTTGAGTTGTTCGATGGTGGCACCTGCGGCACTCAATTCCTGAGTGAGGAGTTGCTTTTCAACGAGCGAAACGCCGTCCACAGGAAAAGGAACCAGCGCCGACCCACCGCCGGAAATCAGACAAAGAACCAAGTCGTCAGCCGAGGCCTCCGAGACCATCGTCAGGATTTTCCGAGCACCGAAAAGTCCCCGCTCGGTCGGCTCATTAACGCCTGCCGGTCGAGCGCCGTGCAGATGAATGTGCGGCAGTGTGGCCACGCAATCATCCGGCACATTGACCCACCCGAAAACTCGGTCGCGGAGCGAATCGGGAACGGCATCCAATACGCCGCGGGCCATTCCTGCTCCGGCCTTACCCGCTCCGACGACAATCAACCGTCGCAGGTCAGGCAGATGAATGCGGTGGTCCCCGACCGACAGATGAGGACCGTCGAACGACAAACTCTCGCGAACAAGTCGATGACTGTCGACCGCGTCGAGACCGGCGCGCCAAATCGCCCCGGCGTCCGCGACCAATTGAGCTTCGCTTCGCATGGGGCTTACTTTGTATCCGCTGGACGCACTCGCAAGACGTCCGCCCACCGTCCCTCGTGATCAATGACGGACGTGCCGTACGAATTCGGCTGGTCTGCACAAACCACGAGCCCCGCTAACAAGGCTCGATCTCCAGCAGTGAATTTTCCGGCAAAGGCCGACCAACAACTTCCTTTACCCTTGTTACCCGGCAGATTGACCTGAGAGAGAAATGCATGTTGAAAACCATGAACGCTGACCTGGTCCACCCAACGACGAAAAACTGGCTGGTGGTATCCCATCGCGTCGTGAAGCCCTGGAACCAACTGGTCAACCATATTGGGAAGTTTGTCAACATCGATCTCACCGCCACGTCCCGCAGGTGCAAGAACCAAAGCTACCAGACGGACAGGAAGTCCATACATCTCCAGCCGAGGCCCGTCGCTGCCAGGCCCTCCCGACGGCAGATTTTTCACGTCCAAATGGTCGTCGATTTCCGAGCTAACAACCGATGGCTCACGGGACAAAAATCGCGACACGATAAACGCCGTAACTAGCAAAGCGCCGACCGCGGCGGCAAAGAGCGGAATCCACGGTTTCAACAATGAAATATCCATGGTTCGCAGTTTGCCTCACCTGCAGGCATTTTGCAACCGCCAAACGGCAGTTTGCCCCGGGAGAACGCCATGGTATTGGTGTCATCGCTTGGCCGGGCCAACCAACCAAGGTAGATTCGCCAAATTGAACGGAAAACCGCTCGATTTTCTCTCCAATACGATGACTTTCTCCGCCATCAAGTGAGAGAACTTTCGCCCGTCAATTTCAACCGTCGTTCGTTTCCCAATAATACCGACGCGTTGGCGTTCCAGACGCCGAACGTTGAGCCCCGGGGCTGGCGTAAGTAAGTGCAGCAAACGTCCCTGGTCGTCAAGGACACTGAAGGGAGGAGTGTGTCGTTTAGTCGTGTGAACCGGCATGATCCTGCCGACCGCGTCGTAGTGTGCACGAAAGGTCTCATCGCCACGCTGGAAGCCCGGTTCTGACGCGCCGGCAACCGTGGCGGTTGTCAGACCGATGTCGTCCACTGGGCCAGATTCTGAGTCGATGTCGGAAGTCGAGGACGCGAGCCAGATTGGTTCGGCAATTCGCACCAGCCGAGTTTCATCAAGCCGGCGCGGTTCCGTCGATGCCTCGTCCTGAAGAAGACCATGTTTGCGTTTGAGGGCTTTTAGTTCTTTGATGCTGTTGAGAACTCGCGCCACTTGACCTCGTTGCCATGTCGAATTGGCGCGCGCTTTCAATTGGTCTGCAGAAGAGAGAAGAGAGTCGATATTCCAACCTTCGATCGGTAGAGCGACCGTTTGAGATACGGCAATACGAAGGGCCAAAATCGCATCCTCCAATGTCGTTGGTATCGACGCTTCGCCTGCCACTTTCCCATTGTCGCGACCACTCCATGGGGCGTTTGGATTTTTCGGGGGATCGTCGCTGGGATCACTTGTGATGGCACTCGACCGGGGAATGTGGACCAGTTTTTCGTGAATCCAGCGAAATTCACCAGCGGGCGGTGCGATCTTGAGCCAATGGCCCTCTGCCGAATCCGAGTCTCTCTCCGATCGCGGTCGTATCTCGATCAGCTGGAGTTCGTCGCCCTGCTGGATCTCTAGTTGAAACCGATGTTCGTCTTGCGCATTCAACGCCCCGATCCAGACCTTGGCACGTTGGAGACGTACTTGGGCCGTCGTTCCATCATCCGAGACCGTGACATGGTCAGCTCGAATCCAGCTAAAGCAGTTCTTTGTCGGACGGATGCCGTACCAGTCACCCTTGTGACGGTAGATTTCGACTCGCTGGCCGCGGGTCAGGAGATCAGCTGCGTAGGCCGAGAAACTCGGGCCACTACGGACCTCCGCCTCTTCGGAGACCACATAGGCGATCCGTGGCTTTTTGTGGTCAGTGTTACTTCCAGTGTCAGCCGTGGCGGCTGAGGTCGTGTTGGCAATCACGATCAACAGAAAAACAGAGACTGATTTAGCAACAGAGAAAAAGTTGTTTGCACGACCCATTTGGCAAGTTCCTCGGTCCAGCACGCTTCGGACTAATGGGGAAGCGAGTGGGAGACAGGATATGACTGCCGCGAGATACGAAAATCCATCGCTCGGACGGATACCTGCGGCCAGGGCTTATAACGAATCCCGCCAGTCAAGGGAAGTTCGTTTCCCCGCCAACTCACTGGCAATGATCGGCTGAACGTGACAAGAGAGAGAAGCAAGTGAAAATAGGAGAGGCGAAAGCTCCAGTCCTATTCGGATGTCAGCGTTCTGAGCATTTGAGGTTTTATGGCGTTTTGTTCAGCGCGAACTCGAGCTCGGTCGTTGGCGGCCATAGCGATGCGAGAGAACTCGTGCTGCAAGCGGCCGTCGATTCGTGTCAGACGACTCGCCAATCGCTGCATGCCACTGCGGTTAATCGCAGCTTGTTGAGAAATCTGGCCGAGGAACTTGGTTGATGCGACAAAATTGTGATCGGCTGTTTTTCCGATGACTGGTTGCAGAGTTCTGGCGATTAGCTCGGCGCCGACATTGTGAATGGCCACGAACACATCGAGGCGATTGGTGATGTAAGTTCGGCCGTCATCCGCTGTCTTGTAGCTGGTCTTCAGCAACAGCACACATTCGCCTTCGATTCGTTTCCGCACCAAAGTGCCTTCATAATGGCCTTTGCAGTAGATGACGTGCGTGTCTCGATCGCCATATGCCAATTCCACGGTACTTATGGTGCCAGCTCCGTCACTTGCCTGCGAGATATAGGGGCCGACGCGACGGATTTGGACTTTGGTGATCCCCATCAATTCCCACATATTGACCACCACCTCTGGGTAGCGGATAAGGAATAAATGAAGCTCAGGATCGGCTGGGATCACCTGGACCGGAAGACACCGGTGAATACTGTAGTTGTCGAGGACGGAACGCAGCTTCTTCTGCGTGGGGGCATTCAGCTTGCTGAACGGAATGTCTGCGATCGACCGTTCGCGGGAAACACGTGCTGACGGTTTGGCTGCCGCAACACGACCGGGGGCACCCAGTAACATCGCGCCAGCAAACAACATGCTTCGCCGGGAGAGGCCGAATGTCGTGGTCTGCCAATCTTCGCAGCTCTGGCCGTGCGTTTCCATCGTCACCTTGATCCATTGTGCGCATCTCTTGCCGGTCCTATCGAATCATTCGGTCGAAATCGACGGGCAGCTACATCGAAAATAGAATCTTCCCTGCGAGGGTAGTTAAACCAGGAAAAACAAGTTGAGTTTGACGGCAGATATGGGTTGCCGAGAACCGAACCTATTGGCAAACTCCTGCCCCACCGACAACCGCGTGACGGGTAATTTGGAGCAGAGGCCGTAATCATGCAAGCGAACGACGCAAAAGATCGAGCCGCACCGTGGCAAATGCGGCGGAGTTGGTTCATACGAGGCAGCGTCTTTGCGACGATCACGATCGCTCTAACACTGGGCCTGACTGCGAACCGAATCTCAAGGTAATGGTTGGCAAAACAACTGCGGGGCC